>NZ_SZWU01000060.1:177910-191268 GCF_005280935.1 Citrobacter sp. wls757
CCGCGTGAAAAGACCACCTGCCATAGCTGAATATCTCGAGCACGAAACGCCCCGGCGCAGGCGTTCAGATAATAGCTGAACATCCGCTTGAAACGTTCGGTATAGTTATCGGCGATTTCAGGCCAGGAACTCATGAAACGCTCGTGCCATGCCATCAGCGTCGTGTCGTAATCCGCGCCAAAATTATGCCAGTCTTCCATCACAAAATGCGGTTCGCTGGCGTTGGCAATCTGGCGAACTGACGGCAAACACCCGTTTGGGAAGATATACTTATTGATCCACGGATCAACGTTATTGTCGGTCTTTTTGGAGCCGATGCTATGCAGTAAAAAGAGACCATCCGGTTTTAAATTACGATCGACCACCTCAAAATAGGTGGCGTAGTTCTTCGGTCCAACATGTTCAAACATGCCGACGGAGACAATGCGGTCGAATTTGTCGTTCAGGTCGCGATAATCCTGCAGCAAAATGGTGACATCCAGCCCAGCGCAACGTTCCTGTGCCATTTTCTGCTGTTCTGCCGAAATGGTCACACCCACCACGCTCACGCCATATTGCGATGCCATAAACTGGGATAAACCACCCCAGCCACAGCCAATATCAAGCACCCGCATTCCTGGCTTCAGTTGCAATTTTTCAGCAATCATTTTGAGCTTCGCCTGCTGGGCAGATTCCAGAGTGTTGGCATCTTTCCAGTAGGCGCAGGAATACTGCATATAGGGGTCAAGCATGCGGGTAAAGAGATCGTTGCCCAAATCGTAATGTTCTTTGCCGACCATCCACGCACGTTTTTTGGTCTGTAAATTGAACAGGCGAGCCGTGGCGATACGTAGCGTATCTTTAAAGTGGCGGGGGAGTTGGTTTTCAAGACCGGCGCGCAAGACTTTACTAAAAAACATGTCCAGCCGGTCACATTCCCACCAGCCATCCATATAACTTTCACCCAACCCTAACGATCCTTCCTGCAATACGCGTTTGAAAAAATCGGGGTTCTTTACTCGAATATCAGCCGGTGCATTGCCATTAATGGCAATGCCTGCACGGCTCAATAATTCATTGGTAATGCGGTACCAGTCATCATCCGGTACGCTGACGTCTTCTATACATGATGAACTCATAGCTTCTCCATCACTGGTCGGTGATCAGAACCTTAAAACAGCGTAGACGCTTTTTTGGGCTTTGTGAGAAATCTCACGGAATTAATCCGCGAATCTATAATCCGACGTAGAACAGAGGAAGGGAGAAACCCTTGCCGAAAAGGCCATCCGTGGTAAAGCGGGAACGTTCTTGTCCCCGTTAACGCATTAAAATTATCGTTTTTTTAACAACTGAAAATCAGTATATGCCTGAATTTTTGACGATTCAACCAATAATTGTTAGCGGGCTAACTAAATGCCCGCAACCATTATTAGTGCGACTCTCCGTGGGCAACTTGCGCACGATCATCTGTTTGCGGGGCGTCAGTTTTCTGCGACTGCATTTTGTAACCCACAGCAGCCAGCAATACTGTTGTCAGCATAACGCTGGTGGTGGTGAGCAGTGGGGTGGCAATCAACCAGGAAACGACAAGGCTTGCCAGGAAGCATAAACCCAGTTGCAGCGTATTCTGCAATGCGGCTGCGCGTCCAGTGGCCTGTGGGAAAGGGCGTAATGCCTGCGCGACAACGATAGGGTAGATTGCGCCGTTCGCAATCGCCATAACGCAGAATGGGATCAGGATTTCAGCCAATGCAACATGATGAATAAAGCCGGTCGCCCAGGTGCCTACAACGCTGAAGGCATACAGAATGAGTAACCAGGGCAGTAGCTGACGACCCTGCCATTTTTGCAGCGCTGCACGACAGCCGTAACCACCAATTAAGAAGGCGATAGTTTGCGGAACATAGCTCAGACCAATTACCGCTGGGCTATAACCCATTTCGCTGAGGATGAACGGGGAACCTGTCAGCCATGCGAAAAAGCTCGCGGAACAGGCGGCATAAATCAGCACGTTTCCACGGTAAGTTTTCGAGCGCAGCAAGGTAGCGAAAGTCAGTTTATCCTGGCTGTCATCGCGCGCTTTAGCCGTTGGCTTGAGACGCAGAGCCGGAAGCATCAGAATCAGAGTAATGGCAAACAGAGTGGCAAAAATGGCCTGCCAGGAAAAATGTACCAGGATCCAACTGCCTAATAGCGGGGCGAGTGCAGGAGATAACCCGACCAGCGGCATAATAGTGGCAAAGATGCGGTTTACTTTTTGTGAAGGATAATAATCGGTAACCAGCGCTTGCCAGATAACCGATGCCGCACAGACGCCAACGGCCTGAACAAATCGCAGTACCAGCAGACCAGTGGCGTTTTCAACCCATAGCATGCCCAGACTACCCAGTGCGAAGATAGATAAACCCAGCAGCAAAATAGGCTTGCGACCATAGTGGTCAGAAAGCGGCCCCCACAGCAGTTGCGCGACGGCAAACCCCGCTAAGAACAAGCTCAGGCTGGCGCTGACGGCAGATGCAGGTGTTTGCAGATCGGACTGAATAGCAGCAAAGGCAGGTAGATACATATCCGTTGCCAGAAAACCGAGCACGCTAAGACCTGCCAGCCAGACTAAAAACCCTTTCCCAGGTTGCATCATCATTTCTCTTTTTTAGCAGTAGAACAATGCCGCTGAGTGTAGTGAGTGTAATTCTCGCTGTGAAACGCTAATATTTGCTTACTGATTTCAAATTTTTTGCAGGCAGAATATGTGGTCGGAATATTCACTTGAAGTGGTTGATGCGGTTGCGCGTAACGGCAGTTTTAGTTCGGCTGCGCAGGAGTTGCACCGTGTACCTTCGGCAGTAAGCTACACCGTGCGCCAGCTGGAAGAATGGCTGGCGGTGCCACTTTTTGAGCGACGCCATCGGGATGTGGAATTAACGCCTGCCGGGGCATGGTTTTTAAAAGAAGGCCGCTCTGTTATCAAAAAAATGCAGATCACGCGCCAACAATGTCAGCAAATTGCCAACGGCTGGCGCGGACAGCTGGCGATCGCCGTCGATAACATTGTCCGCCCGGATCGTACCCGACAGATGATCGTGGATTTCTACCGTCACTTTGATGATGTGGAGTTGTTAGTTTTTCAGGAAGTGTTTAACGGCGTGTGGGACGCACTGTCTGATGGGCGTGTGGAGCTGGCCATCGGGGCCACACAGGCCATTCCGGTCGGGGGGCGCTATACCTTCCGCGATATGGGAATGCTGAGTTGGAGCTGCGTGGTAGCCAGTCATCACCCACTGGCGTCAATGCCCGGACCGTTAAGTGATGACACGTTGCGCAACTGGCCGTCACTGGTGCGCGAAGATACCTCCCGAACATTGCCGAAGCGTATTACCTGGCTGCTGGACAACCAAAAGCGCGTCGTCGTGCCGGACTGGGAATCTTCTGCGACCTGTTTGTCCGCGGGATTGTGCGTGGGCATGGTACCGACGCATTTTGCCAAACCGTGGATCGATAGCGGTAAATGGGTTGCGCTGCAACTGGAGAACCCCTTTCCTGATGCCGCATGTTGTCTGACATGGCAGCAGAACGATACGTCACCGGCATTGAGTTGGCTGCTGGACTATTTAGGGGATAGTGAAACGTTGAACAAGGAATGGCTGCGGGAGCCAGATGAGACTCCCGCACAACAGGCTTAACGGCGGTAATCGCGGAACGGACCGTCGGCAACGGAGCGACGCTCAACCAGGCGCGGATGCACCTCGATAGACTGTGACTCTTCACGTTTATTCACGATACGGTCTAACAGCATGTTGAAGGCCGTTTCACCCAGTGAATCCTTCGGCTGGTGAATGGTCGTCAAGGCCGGCGTGAAGAAGCGGGCGTTGCGCACGTTGTCGTAGCCGATGAGTGAGACATCCTGCGGTACGCGCAGCCCCATTTCGTCAGCGGCGCACAGCGCACCCATTGCCATAATATCGCCACCGCAGAAGACAGCGGTCGGACGATGTGACTGCGACAGAATTTGCTGCATGGCGCGATAGCCGGATTCAGGCTCGAAATCGCCCTGAACAATCCAGTTTTCAGGCACTTTAATCAGCGCTTCTTCCATCGCTTTCATAAAGCCAGCCAGACGCCCGGCCCCGGTGTTACGTTCCATTGGGCCAGGGATCACGCCAATCTCACGATGACCGCGTTCTACCAGATACCGGCCCGCCATGTAACCGCCTTCGAAGGCGTTATCAATGACCGTATCGGTAAAGTCGGCTTTTGCTTCGCCCCAGTCCATGACGACCATCGGGATATGGCGATACTCTTCGAGCATCGAAAGCAGCGACTCCGGATACTCAGAACACATCACCAGCAGACCATCAACGCGCTTTTGCGCCATCATCGACAGATAAGCCTGCTGTTTTTCGAGACTGTTCCATGCGTTACCCAGGATCAGGGTATAGCCTTTCTGGAAACAGTTTTTCTCAACGGCTTCGATAATTTCGGCGAAATAGGCCGCTTCGCTGCTGGTCGCCAGCAAGCCGATAGACTTGGTGTGATTTACCTTCAGGCTGCGGGCAACTGCGCTCGGAGAATAGTGCAGTTCTTTGATTGCTGCCCAGACAGCATTACGTGTTTCTTCCGCGACAAAGCGCGTCTTGTTAATTACGTGTGATACGGTTGTAGTGGAAACGTTTGCTCGCTTCGCTACATCTTTAATTGTTGCCATTACATCTCACTCCAGACCATATCCTAAGCTCCTGAGAATACTCCAGGTAAACGTTTGCCTTTACACACCCTTATCGCAACGTAAGGGTTGCGGCACGCCGGGAAAACGACACGGAACGTCAGGAAGGGGTCAATGGCCGGTACGCTAATCAAGTAAGCGTGGAATTTTGTCTGATCTTAACGAAAAGGGGAAGAGTTAAAAGCAGTTATCAATATAAATCGTGAGAGATTTTTGCTTTCAAGTGTGTAAAAATGCGCAATATCACTTTTTGTGTGGGAATAAAAAGGAGAAAACTTGATGAGCACCGATCTGAAATTTTCGTTAGTGACTACCATAATTGTTCTGGGATTGATCGTCGCGGGTGGCCTGACCGCAGCGCTGCATTGATTTCCCCGAGGGAGTTAGCTCTCCCTCATCCCTTCGACTCGTTTTTCCCCTCTATTGTTTGCGAATAAGCAAAAGTCTTTTGCAGTTTTGTTAACTTTATTAATTTTGCGATCAATGTCATGCTTTTGACTCTTATTTTATGTCGTGCCACGGCTCGACGATATGGAGTCGAAATATGAAAATCAATTACCCTTTACTGGCGCTGGCAATCGGGGCGTTTGGTATTGGCACCACCGAGTTTTCGCCAATGGGGTTGTTGCCCGTCATTGCCAAAGGTGTGGACGTCTCGATTCCGGCGGCTGGCATGCTGATCAGCGCTTATGCAGTAGGTGTGATGGTAGGTGCACCGCTGATGACATTGCTGCTGTCTCATCGTGCGCGACGTAATGCTTTGATATTCCTGATGGCGATTTTCACGCTGGGTAATGTGCTTTCGGCTATCTCGCCGGATTACACCACGCTGATGCTATCGCGTATTTTGACCAGTCTTAATCATGGAGCCTTTTTTGGTCTCGGTTCTGTGGTTGCAGCCAGTGTGGTACCCAAACATAAGCAGGCCAGCGCTGTGGCAACGATGTTTATGGGGTTAACCATCGCCAATATTGGCGGCGTTCCGGCGGCGACCTGGCTTGGTGAAACCATCGGCTGGCGCATGTCGTTTATGGCCACTGCGGGGCTGGGTGTCATTGCGATGGTCAGCCTGTTCTTCTCATTACCCAAGGGTGGAGCAGGAGATCGCCCGGATGTCCGTAGCGAACTGGCGGTACTTATGCGCCCACAGGTGCTGTCGGCGTTACTGACTACCGTACTGGGTGCTGGGGCGATGTTCACGCTTTATACCTACATCTCGCCGGTTCTGCATACTATCACTCATGCCACACCGGCATTTGTTACCGGGATGCTGGTGTTGATAGGCGTTGGCTTCTCGATCGGTAACTATTTTGGCGGCAAACTGGCTGACCGTTCAGTCAACGGTACGCTGAAAGGCTTTTTACTGCTGCTGATGGTTATTATGCTGGCCATTCCTTTCCTTGCGCGTAATGAGCTGGGAGCGGCGGTCAGTATGGTGGTCTGGGGCGCGGCGACGTTTGCGGTCGTTCCACCGTTGCAGATGCGTGTGATGCGCGTTGCCAGCGAAGCACCTGGATTATCATCGTCAGTCAATATTGGCGCGTTTAATCTGGGGAACGCTCTGGGGGCTGCGGCCGGTGGGGCGGTAATATCTGGCGGCCTGGGCTACAGTTTTGTGCCGGTAATGGGGGCGATTGTGGCGGGTCTTGCGCTGCTGCTGGTGTTCATTTCCGCAAGAAGACAGCCTGAAGAGGCTTTCACTACCGCGAATTAATGCAAAAACGCAGAAGGAAGTCCTTCTGCGTTATCTTTTTTATGCTGCGAAGTTCTTCGCAACAAATTCCCAGTTCACCAGCGCCCAGAAATGTTCCAGGTAGCCAGGACGAGCATTGCGATAGTCGATGTAGTAGGCGTGTTCCCATACGTCAACGGTCATCAGCGGCGTCGCGTCGGTAGTCAGCGGAGTACCTGCGTTGGAGGTGGAGACGATAGCCAGTTTGCCATCCGTTCCTTTAACCAGCCAGGTCCAGCCAGAACCGAAGTTTTTGATAGCGGCATCGGTGAACTGCGCTTTGAAATCTGCAAAGCTGCCAAAGGAAGCGGCGATTGCATCAGCCAGTTTACCGGTCGGTTCACCACCTGCGTTTGGTGCCAGGCAGTTCCAGTAGAACGTGTGGTTCCATACTTGTGCTGCGTTATTGAATACACCGCCTTCAGAGCTACGAACGATCTCTTCCAGTGATTTGCCTTCAAACGCCGTGCCTTTAATCAGATTGTTCAGATTGGTCACGTAGGTTTGATGGTGTTTGCCATAGTGATATTCCAGCGTTTCGGCAGAAATGTGCGGTGCCAGAGCATCTTTGGCATACGGTAATGCAGGTAATTCAAACGACATTGCTTCTCTCCTTATTATTTATATTGAGTACACACAATAGCCTCATTGTGAGTAAGGATAGGGTAGCAAATTGAAAGGTTATGCAAAAGAAGAACTTACCCTACAGCATGTTCTGTAGGGTAAGTTTTTAGCGAATTGTTTTTGGCGTCATTACCCGACGAGCGCCCACATAGTGGCGCTGCCAGTAATCTTCGCTCAGAGAGGTGATTTGAATTTCCTGCCCGCTGCGCGGTGACTGAATAAACTTACCGTTGCCGACGTAGACGCCGACGTGATCGGCTGTTCCGCGACCCTGGGTACGAAAGAATACCAGATCACCATTTTTCAGTTCGCCACGTTCAATTGGTGCGGCATCACGCAGATGGTACATTTCATTCGCGGTACGCGGAATGCGGAACTTCACCAGATCTTTATAGGCGTAATAAACCAGACCGCTGCAGTCAAACCCGGTTCTTGGCGAGGAGCCGCCCCAACGATAAGGTTTGCCGATTTGGTTCATCAAGGTGGACATAGCGGTTTTAGTCGCTTTCTGTACTTTCACTTTATGTGCATCAGCAAGCGTAGTCGGTGCAGTGGTTTTCACCTTCACGCAGCGTGGTTTATGACCTTTGCGCGGTGTGCATTTTTCCGTCCAGGTAACGGCTGCGGTTTGTGCTGCGGCAGTTTTACCACGGCGATTTGCAGTTTTAGTCGACTTTGCCGGAGTGGCAGTGCGTTTTTTAGAAGAGGAAGCGGTTTTGGTGCTGGTTTTGCTGGTGGTTTTTGTCGCCGTTTTCTTACTGGTCTTTGTTGTTTTTTGGCTGGTTGTTGCGCTTTTCTTTTTATCTACCGTTTTGATGGTGTGAGAATTGGTAGGTGTCGTCCTGGCCTGCTTGGAAGCATGAGCCATAGGCGTAAAGGGCAGTGTAGTAAAAAGTAAAGCACAGAGCGTGATCGAGATTCGGTTTATCCGCGCCACTGAGCAGTCCTCTGGTAAGGCAGGTCTATCGTGCCTGCGTGTGATTTTCAAAACTTGACGATTCTAATCTATAGAAAGAGGGAAAGTTAATAGCTTTTTTAGTTTAAAACTGCGTTTCGTAACCGACCGCAAAAAAAAACAGCAAATAGAGATAGAATTGGTGAACAGATAATCAAATCCACATGTTTGAAGGGGATAAGTGAGATTGTGAATGCAACTTTTAGCGTCAGGGGATAAAATAATAACGCGTAATGAAAATGTTATTTTCCGTTGCCTGTCTGACCCGTTACAATGTCAGACTACTGCCGTAAAAGAAGTTTAAGGAAGCAAGATAATGAGCACCACTATCGAAAAAATCCAGCGCCAGATCGCTGAAAACCCGATTCTCCTGTACATGAAAGGTTCCCCTAAACTGCCAAGCTGCGGTTTCTCCGCACAGGCTGTGCAGGCGCTGTCAGCCTGTGGTGAACGCTTTGCTTATGTTGATATTCTGCAGAACCCGGATATTCGCGCCGAACTGCCGAAATACGCAAACTGGCCAACTTTCCCACAGCTGTGGGTTGATGGTGAGCTGGTTGGCGGTTGTGACATTCTGATCGAAATGTACCAGCGCGGTGAGTTGCAGCAGCTGATTAAAGAAACAGCAGCGAAATACAAAACCGAAGAGCCGGACGCTGAGTAATACCAGCAGAAGTAAAAAAGCGACCTGAAATGGTCGCTTTTTTTATGTCGCCGTTACGCTTCTTCAGGCACGGGAAGAGGCCAACCGCCGAGACGTTTCCAGCGGTTAACGATTTCGCAAAACAGCACGGCCGTGCGTTCGGTGTCATACAGCGCCGAGTGCGCCTGATTCCCGTCAAACTCCATTCCCGCCGCCAGGCACGCTTTTGACAACACAGTCTGCCCCAGAGACAGACCGCTTAATGCCGCCGTATCAAAGGTTACAAATGGGTGGAACGGATTACGTTTGAGCGAGGCGCGTTCTGCTGCAGCCATCATGAAACTGTGGTCGAACGTAGCGTTATGCGCCACCATGATTGCCCGATTGCAGCCGCTGTCTTTAATGCCTTTACGCACCATTTTGAAGATGGCATGCAGAGCATCATATTCTCTGACCGCACCGCGTAGTGGATTGTTAGGGTCAATACCGTTAAAGGCGAGCGCTTCCGGTTGCAAATTGGCACCTTCAAACGGCTCTACGTGGAAATGTAACGTCGTGTCCGGCATCAGCCAGCCTTGTTCATCCATTTTCAGTGTGATGGCGGCAATCTCAAGCAGCGCATCGGTTTTGGCATTGAACCCTGCGGTTTCGACATCAATGACGACAGGATAAAAACCACGAAAACGGTCACACAGACCGGAAAGTTGAGCGTTATCGGACATCTGGGTCTCTTAATACGGGAAAATTGCAGCGCGTATTATGGCAAAATGATGAGTATAAAACTATGGGCACAGACGATCTGCGCCCGAGGGGGTGATTAACCGCCCAGGCCGCGCCCGGCGTCTTTCTCTTCGATCAGCTCAATTTTGTAGCCGTCCGGATCTTCAACGAACGCAATCACTGTGGTGCCGCCTTTTACTGGACCTGCTTCACGCGTTACGTTACCGCCATTCTGGCGAATGCGTTCACAGGCTTCAGCCGCGTTGTCTACGCTCAGGGCGATATGGCCATAGGCAGTACCCAGATCATACTTGTCGACACCCCAGTTATAGGTCAGTTCGATTACTGCTTCACTGGTTTCAGGACCGTAGCCGACAAAAGCCAGGGAGTACTTGTATTCAGGGTTTTCGCTGGTACGCAGCAGCTTCATGCCCAGCACGTTGGTATAAAACTCGATGGAACGCTGCAGGTCACCCACGCGCAGCATGGTATGGAGTAAACGCATCTTTTTCCCCTTCGAAAATGGCTAATACATTCAAAATGTTGTTTTAGTATAGCGGCGTTGTTACGCCGCTATCAATGGCAGAACGGAGATTGTGACGTTAGAGGGTAGGATAGTCGGTGTAACCTTCCGCGCCGCCGCCGTAGAAGCTCTCGGCACGTTGCGGATTCAGTTCTGCTTTGCGTTGCAGACGCGCCACCAGATCCGGGTTAGCAATATAGGCGCGACCAAAAGCAACGGCGTCGATCAGACCTTTCTCGATCAGCGCTTCTGCTTTTTCTGGGGTGTAAGCACCAGCACCAATGATAGGGCCGTGGAAGCGCGCGCGAACTTTTTCGCGGAACGCATCGGAATACGGCTCGCCACCGGCCCAGTCCGGCTCAGACATGTGCAGGTAAGCGATTCCGCGCTTGCCCAATTGTTCAATCAGATACAGCGCATCGGCTTCTTCGTTTGGACCATTGTCTACGTTCTGGAAAGTGCCAATCGGGGAGACGCGAATACCAATGCGATCGGCACCCCATTCTTTAATTCCGGCATCAACCACTTCCAGTACCAGACGCGCACGATTTTCGACGCTGCCACCGTATTGATCAGTACGCTGGTTAGACGTTGGCGACAGGAACTGGTGCAGCAGGTAGCCGTGGGCAGAGTGCAGTTCAACCATATCGAAACCCGCTTCGCGCGCATTGGCTATCGCCTGACGGAAGTCATTAACGATGCCCGGAATCTCTTCGGTTTCCAGCGCACGCGGCATTGAGGTATCGGCACGCGTTGCCAGGCCGTTTTCATCGCGCAGCGAGGTGCGGGTTCCAGCGCTAATCGCGGAAGGTGCAACTGGAGCTTGACCGTTTGGCTGCAGACTGGCGTGAGAGATGCGTCCAGTGTGCCACAACTGGACAGCAATATGACCTTGCTCAGCGTGTACGGCAGCAGTGATTTTCTTCCATGCGGCAATTTGCGCTTCGCTGTGTAAGCCGGGTGCTCCGGCATAGCCTTTCGCCTGTGCGGAAATCTGCGTCGCTTCGCTGATGATAAGACCCGCGCTGGCGCGTTGACGGTAATACTCGGCCATCAGCGGAGTAGGGATGTCGCCAGGCTCAATACTGCGCAGACGCGTCAGTGGCGCCATAAATACGCGGTTTGCTGCCGTAATGGCACCCACTTTCAGTGGGGAAAACAGTTTTTCAGATGACATGTGGTACTCCTGAATAGACCGGTCGTCTAGTGATGAAGAAAATAAAAACGCCTGTTAAACGGCAGGCGTTGTGATGATGTTTTTAACGTGCGCCAGCGCATTTTCCAGCGGAGTGGCGCTACGAGAAATCTTGGCCTGCAGGTTGGCGCCAAGCCACAGCGCATACAGTACCTGCGCCTGCTGTAACGGCTCGCCAACAAAAGACAGACAATGGCTGGCCTGACCTTTCTCCAGCGCCTGCGCTAACAGCACAATAATGTGCCGCGCGCCTTTATCCATCGCTGTGCGCATATCTTCTGACAGATCGCACACTTCGGCAGACAGTTTTACAGTTAAACAGCCGCTAATAATGCCGTGCTGGCTAAACTGGTTCAGGGTTTCCTGATAGTAGGCCAGAATGCGATCGCGGTAGTTTCCCGCTCCCGTATCAAAGTGCGTAGCCAGTCGCCGATGATAGGCCGCATAGTGGCGTTCCAGCATCGAGACACCGAACGCTTCTTTAGAGCGAAAGTAATGATAAAACGAACCTTTGGGTACTTCAGCGGTTTTCAGTAGTTCGCTTAACCCCATGCCGGTGAAGCCGCGCTGCATACACAGCAGTTCGCCAGTCGCCAGCAGATGTTCGCGTGTATCGTGTTCAGTGATTTTGTTCATGGGAAGGAGTGTAATAGACCAGTCGGTCTAATGCAATAGCGCTTGCGAGAAATTCAGTTAACGTCTTCAATAGGTATATCAATCTTATTAAAGGAGGGGATGTGGCCGAACAGCTGGAGTTTTTCCCCGTCCAGAGCCCATGCCGTGGAATATGTCAGTCTGACGAACGCGGCTTTTGCCGTGGCTGTTTTCGCAGTCGGGATGAGCGTTTTAACTGGCAAAAGATGAGCGATACCCAAAAGCAGGAAGTGCTGCGACTTTGTCGTCAGCGCCTGATGCGTAAATTACGTGCAAACAAAGCCAACCCTTCGGAAGAACCGCAACAACCTTCACTCTTTTAAAAGCGTAATTGCGTATACTCGAGACACATTCACTTAAAAGGAAGCTGCTATGGTTCAGCGTATTACTATTGCGCCGCAAGGCCCGGAATTTTCTCGCTTTGTGATGGGGTACTGGCGCCTGATGGACTGGAATATGTCCGCGCGCCAGCTAGTCAGCTTTATTGAAGAGCATCTGGATCTTGGCGTGACCACCGTCGATCACGCCGATATTTACGGTGGATACCAGTGTGAAGCGGCGTTTGGTGAGGCAATGAAACTGGCTCCGCATTTGCGTGAAAAAATGCAGATTGTGACCAAATGCGGGATCGCGACGACGGCGCGCGCGGAAAATGCGCTGGGCCACTACATCACCGACAGTGCACATATTATTGCCAGTGCGGAAGAGTCGCTGAAGCTGTTGGCGACCGACCATATTGATCTGCTGCTGATCCACCGTCCCGATCCGCTTATGGATGCTGACGATGTCGCCGACGCTTTTAAAAAATTGCACCATAGTGGCAAAGTGCGTCACTTTGGCGTCTCCAACTTCACCCCGGCACAGTTCTCATTGCTGCAATCGCGTCTGCCGTTCACTCTGGCGACCAATCAGGTAGAAATTTCACCAGTACATCAGCCGCTCCTGTTGGATGGTACTTTAGATCAACTGCAACAGCTGCGCATTCGCCCGATGGCCTGGTCCTGTCTCGGCGGTGGTCGCCTGTTTAATGATGATGCTTTCCAGCCTTTACGTAATGAGCTTGCCGTGATCGCAGAAGAGTTGAATGCGCAGTCTATTGAACAGGTGGTATACGCCTGGATTTTACGTCTGCCGTCTCAGCCGCTGCCGATTATTGGCTCAGGAAAAATAGAGCGTGTACGTGCTGCCATTGAGTCTGAGTCGCTGAACATGTCTCGCCAGCAATGGTTCCGCATTCGTAAAGCGGCGCTGGGTTACGACGTACCCTAATCGCGTTTTTGGCGCATCTCCGTTCAAATTTGTGTCACTGGTTTACACTTAACAATCAGACACCTTTTGGACGGAGGTCTTATGAAGCGTTTGAGTTTGGCCATCATCACTCTACTCGCCTGTGCAGGTGCGCAGGCTGCCAATGAAGAAAAAGTGACGATGAATCTGGTCACGTCGCAAGGCGTCGGCCAGGCGATTGGTACGGTCACTATTGCTGAAACCGCAAAGGGGCTGGAGTTTACGCCCGATCTGAAAGCCTTGCCGCCAGGTGAACATGGCTTCCATGTGCATATGAATGGCAGCTGCCAACCCGCGATTAAAGAAGGGAAAGCCTCAGCCGCAGA
>NZ_SZWU01000060.1:191338-201435 GCF_005280935.1 Citrobacter sp. wls757
TAAACATGAAGGCCCGGAAGGCGCAGGTCATATGGGCGACCTGCCGCTATTGGTGGTGAATAACGACGGTAACGCCACAACGCCGGTCGTTGCGCCGCGGCTTAAAACGCTCGATGAGGTTAAAGGTAAGGCGCTGATGATCCATGTGGGCGGCGATAATATGTCCGATCAACCGAAACCGCTTGGCGGTGGCGGAGCGCGCTACGCCTGTGGTGTTATCAAATAATCAACGACTAAGAGTACCCGGCGGCGGCGCCTGTTCGAGTTGTGAAAGCGAGCAGTGTAGCCGCCAGACCAGTGCCGACAGTTCCTGCGCAGCGGGTTGATGATGGTGGGCAAGCGTATCGCAGATGCGCTGTAGCTCATTCAGCGTGGCATTCAGTGGTCGTTGCTGGACGCCACGTTCGCTCATTACATCGCGCAGCAGCGAGATACACACGTCCCTGACGCGAGCCAGCGGATCGGAACGCGCCTCCCAGGTGCGCAGTTGCCACACCACATGCGAGCAGTTCAGTAAAACGACCCCCCAACGTAATAACCAGCGTCGCGCCAGCGCATCCTGACTGTTGCTGAGCTGGCTGACGTGATGATAGGTCAGCGATTCAAATTCGTTTTCACTGAGCGATGGATGTCGGCTGAGCTGATCGACAAAATCCCGGCGCAGGGCGCGAATATGGCGGCGACTTTTCCGTGCATCCGATCCGGGGCGCAGAATGGCGAAGGCCAGCCATGACAGCGCCACGCCGGTGATTTTCGCCATATTGTCATTCAGGAAATCAGCAAAATCATATACAGGCGGATTGGTCACCGCGATAAACGAACCCATAAATACAATCAGTTGCCCCCAAAGACCTGCCAGGGCAGGCATTTGTAGCTTCAACAGTTGCATGGTGGCGAGTAGCGGGAAGAGAAAGAGAATAAACTGCCAAAGGTCGGAAATTTGCACCATCAGGCCAAACTTAACTACAAAGCTAAATAGCGACAGTAGAACCAGCGTACGCATCAGCAAAGAAAGCGACTTGAACGGTGTGGCAACGGCGGAATACAGCACACTGCTGATCGCGGCGAGCGTGAGTGCGCCAGAGCCTGATTCCCATTGTGCACCAATGCTCCATGCGCCGATAAGCATCAAAGTGCAGAACGTACGCAACCCGCTCCAGATAGCTTCCGCATTATCGGTATGACGGGCAAGTCCCGGCGTGCGGGCGATATTAATACGCTCGGCGGTAACACCATTTTCCAGTAAATGCAGATAATGGCTGCTGCGCAGGTAGAGCCGACAAAAATAACGCAGTCGTTGCCAGAAGGCGACGTGTCGATAGTCGCGGGCATCTACGGGCCGCAGTGGGGCAATAATACGTGCGACGGTGTAGCTATTCGCATTGGATTTTATTAGTTCGCTGAGCAACTGCTCGATGATTTCCCGGGTGTTGGACGGCGGATTAGGCCAGTTCAGCAGCATCCTGCGCAGACTGGAAATCACGCTGGTCATCCGTAACTGCTGGTGCAACAGCGAATTGAGCAAAGCATTCTGGCGACGAAAGCGGTAATGACTCCAGAAAGCCTGAATACGCAGTAGGTTCATGGTCAGAATCTGCCCGATAACACCTTCATGGGCTGCGCGAATGGCATCCGTGGTTTCTGGTTGCCAGAGTAGGCTGGCATGTTCCAGTAAACGTGAATGCATGTTTTTCAATGCAGTCAGTAACGTGGTGCCATCGGAGGTGCTGGGTAGGATCATCATCATCACGCCGCCACACAGGATACCGACGATGACTTCACACACGCGTGCCTGCGCGATATCCCATAACTGCGTAATTTCCACGGTATTGACCATGGGAAACGCAATGATCGCCGCCGTATAACCCGCCAGTTGAAAGGCGTAGGCAACGTTATTGGTGAAGTGCGCGCATGCCCAGGTACAAAAACCGATCCACACTGACATGCTCAGCAAAAACAGCCACGGCTCATTGAGAGTATGACCGGCAATAATCAGTGCGGCGGTGGCTCCCAGTAGGCTACCCGCCACGCGACCCAGACTTTTACTGATAACTCCGCCAACGGTGGGAAAACTGACCACCGCCGCCGAGGTCATCGCCCAGTAGGGCTCGTCCAGATTCAGATAATAAGCAAAAGTTAACGCCAGGCACATCGCAATGGTGTTACGCAGCGCATAACGCCACTGTGCCGCCGTGGCTTTAAACCACGGCAAATTGCCTGGTGTCAGGCGGGGCAGTTTCATTTACGCTGGCCGATGGATACGCTGCAGGTTGTACCTGACACCAGCGTGACCTCCCGCGGCAGGGCGTCGAATTCGATGCGTACCGGGACACGCTGCGCCAGACGCACCCACGGCACGTTGGGTTTGATGTCGGGAATCAGGCCGGAATCACTTTCCACACTTTGATCGTAGATGGCACGGCCAATACTGGAAACGTGACCCTGTAACTTTACATTGCCGCTGTAGAGTGTAATCGTCGCAGGTGCGCCTTCTCGAATATGGCGCAATTTGGTTTCTTCAAAATATCCCATCACATAAAAAGAGTGACTGTCGACAAGGGCAAACAGGGGCTTACCGGTTGAGGCGTAATCACCGGTACGGGTAGACAGGTTTGTGACCCAACCCGCCACGGGGGCTTTGACCACCGTTTGCGTCAGTTGCCACTGGGCCTGGCGCAAACTGGCCTCAGCCGCTTCAACGCTTGCCTGCATGGCTTTCACGTTGAGATTTGCGGTATCCAGATCCTCGGCTGAGATGTAATTTTGCGATAAATGACGGCGGCGGTTGGCTTCGTTATTGGCTTTCGCCAGGTCAGACTGCGCTTTTGCCAGTTGCGCTTGCGCATTCAGTTCAGCAATGTGAAATGGCGTCTTGTCGATAATAAAAAGGACATCGCCTTTATTCACAAACTGGTTATCTTTTATATAGAGTTCGCTAATGCTGCCTGACACCTGCGGCGTGATGCTGACCTGCTCAGCACGTACTTTGCCATCACGTGTCCAGGGCGATTGCATATAGTAATTCCACATCCACCATCCGGCGAAAACTGCGATTGCAGCGACTATAATAGTTGAGAAGTATTTAATGGTTTTAAGCGACATAATCACCACGCTATCAGCATAACAAAGGCCAGACATACGCAAAGCGTAAAGAGTGACAGATCCATTAGCAGGGGATGCCAGATTTCGCCGGAGTAAATCCAGTCGCGCAGCAGGCGATGAACAACCAGCCAGAGAATAAATCCTGCTACAATCGCCTTGAAAACAGGAGGAAAGTAGACAGATGCGCCGATCATTAAATCTTGTAGGGGCAATCCTGTTGCATTAAACATAAACTTCACGGGCAAAATCCTTGACGGAAGAGAGCATTGCTATAGGTTTAGCAAAAAAGAGACAATGAGTCTCCGTAACGCATAATGTCTGAAAAAATGTCAGCCGGTAAGCAAATTTGGCAATACATTTGTTTTGGGAATACAAATGCTGCACACTATTCTAAAATCAGCACAATAACTTAGCAAGCTAATTATAAGGAGATGAAATTGGAATCGCCATTAGGTTCTGATCTGGCACGGTTGGTGCGCATTTGGCGTGCTCTGATTGACCATCGCCTGAAACCTCTGGAGTTGACGCAGACGCATTGGGTTACGCTGCACAACATTCATCAGTTGCCGCCGGATCAATCGCAGATTCAGTTGGCTAAAGCGATTGGCATCGAGCAGCCTTCGCTGGTACGTACGCTTGACCAGTTGGAAGAAAAGGGACTCATTTCACGACAGACTTGCGCCAGCGATCGTCGAGCTAAGAGAATTAAACTGACAGAGAAGGCTGAGCCGCTGATCGCTGATATGGAAGCGGTGATCAACAAAACACGTGGAGAAATTCTGGAAGGGATTTCAGCTGAGGAAATTGATCTGCTGATTAAGCTGGTTGCCAAACTCGAACACAATATTATTGAACTGCAGTCACAAGGTTGAAACGATAAGTTACGTGTGGCCAGAGCCTGACCACACGTGAATTCGATTAGCGTGGAGACACGGTAACCTGGCTGCCGTTGTTAGCCATAACAACGCGCTGGCCGGCTGAAAACTTGGTCGCACCCTGTTTCTGAACCACCATGATGGTATTACCATCATCCTTACGGATTTCCAGTTCCACACCCTGGGTTTTATTCATCGCACCTTGTACGCCTTGACCCGCTACGCCACCGGCAACTGCACCTGCCGCTGTGGCTAATGAACGACCCGTACCGCCGCCGACGGTGTTACCAAGGAACCCGCCGAGTACCGCACCACCAATAGCACCAATCACGTTTGCGTCATCGCCACCCTGGATTTGCACCGGACGAACATGAACAATCGTACCGTAGGTAACGTTCTGAACTTGTTTCGCTTCGGATGCGGTATATACGTCGCCTGAAAGGCTGTCATTGTTAACGCAACCCGCTAAAGATACGCCCATTAATGAAACAATCAGCACACGTTTAATCATTTACAAATCTCCTTTGTCACCACGAAACGCTAATAAAGCACCTTTCATGGCTAAATTATATGGCATTTGTGAGCCTAAGGTCACATGTTCTACTGGAACAATATGAAAATCTTAACCGAAATCGGATCAACCGAGTATAAACGAATCATTCATGTAATTGATGTAATTAAACGATCATTGTAATGATTAGCCACCAAAAATCATTAAGGAAGCATGGCATTAGTCGACACTTTATGGTTGAGTGTCAAGGCTAATTTGCTTAAAAGGATGACCTATGAAATCGGGCCGTTTTATCGGTGTAATGTCTGGAACCAGCCTTGATGGCGTCGATGTTGTGCTGGCGACAATAGATGAAACGATGGTTGCGCAGCAGGCGAGTCTGACCTGGCCCATCCCCATTCATGTTAAACAAGCGATTCTGGATATCTGCCAGGGGCAGCAGCTTACACTTTCTCAGTTTGGTCAGTTAGATGCACAGCTCGGTTATCTATTTGCTGAGGCGGTGAATGCGCTGTTGGCGCAAGAAAAATTGAAACCGCAGGATATCATTGCGATTGGTTGCCACGGGCAAACCGTGTGGCATGAACCGAACGGTGCTGCGCCGCACACGCTGCAAATTGGTGATAACAACCAGATTGTCGCGCGTACCGGGATAACCGTAGTCGGCGATTTTCGTCGACGTGATATCGCCCTCGGCGGGCAGGGTGCACCGCTCGTTCCCGCGTTTCACCAGGCACTTCTGGCACATCCAACGGAACGGCGAATGGTGTTAAACATCGGCGGGATTGCCAATCTGTCTCTGCTTATTCCGCAACAACCCGTTCGCGGATACGACACCGGGCCGGGCAATATGCTGATGGATGCATGGATCTGGCGGCAATGTGGCCAGCCCTACGACAAAGATGCGCAGTGGGCCATTTCAGGAACGGTGATCCTGCCGTTGCTGCAGAATATGCTTAACGACCCTTATTTTTCCGCGCCTGCGCCGAAAAGTACCGGCCGTGAGTATTTTAATTACGGCTGGATAGAGCGTCATCTGGCGCAGTTTCCGGGAATTAGCCCACGAGATGTACAGGCGACGCTTGCCGAACTGACGGCAGTAACCATTTCAGAGCAGGTCTTGTTAAGCGGCGGCTGTGATCGACTCATGGTATGTGGTGGTGGCAGTCGTAATCCACTGCTGATGATGCGTCTGGCGGCATTATTACCGGGTACAGAGGTTACCTCTACTGATGAAGCCGGGATCAGCGGTGATGATATGGAAGCGTTAGCCTTTGCCTGGCTGGCGTGGCGAACGCTGGCCGGATTACCGGGAAATTTACCGTCTGTGACTGGGGCGTCAGAGCCGAGTGTTTTAGGGGCAATTTATCCTGCCAATCCACGAACTCAGAGTTAACTGAAATTATTCAGCGCGGTGTGCCGGTAAACTAAGGATATTAGGGAGGGTGCCATTACCCTCCAGGACCAGGAAAGTCTTCAGGATATGGCTATGAAAAAACTGTTGTTAGTGTGTCTGCCCGTACTGCTTAGCGGTTGTAGTGTGTACAACCAATTTGTCGAGCGTATGCAAACGGATACGCTTGAATACCGCTGCGACGAAAAACCGCTGACCGTGAAGCTGAACAATACCCGCCAGACGGCAAGCTTTGTTTATGATAATCAGCTATTGAACCTCAAACAGGGCGTGTCGGCATCAGGTGCTCGTTATACCGATGGTATCTACGTATTTTGGTCTAAAGGCGAAGAGGCAACGGTCTATAAACGAGACAGAATTGTGCTAAATAACTGTCAGTTACAGAACCCGAAGCGTTGAGATTTTCACCTGGGCGGCGCACAATAGCGTCACCCACTGACAATCCGTAGCCCAACATCATGTCTGATAACGACGAATTGCAGCAAATCGCGCATCTGCGCCGTGAATACACGAAAGGCGGTCTTCGCCGCCGCGATCTTCCCGCCGAACCCCTTGCGCTGTTTGAGCGCTGGCTGGGGCAAGCCTGTGATGCCAAACTGGCCGATCCCACCGCAATGGTCGTTGCGACTGTTGATGAAAATGGTCAGCCGTATCAGCGCATCGTGTTACTCAAACATTATGATGACAAAGGGCTGGTGTTCTATACCAACCTTGGTAGCCGTAAGGCGCATCAGATCGAGAAAAATCCACGCATCAGCCTTTTATTTCCCTGGCATACTCTGGAACGGCAGGTGATGGTGATCGGCAAGGCAGAGCGTCTTTCCACACTCGAAGTGGTGAAATACTTCCACAGTCGCCCACGCGACAGTCAGATTGGCGCCTGGGTCTCAAAACAATCCAGTCGGATCTCCGCGCGCGGTATTCTCGAAAGCAAATTCCTCGAACTGAAGCAGAAGTTTCAGCAAGGGGAAGTCCCACTGCCCAGTTTCTGGGGCGGCTTTCGCGTGAGTATTGAACAAATGGAGTTCTGGCAGGGCGGTGAAAACCGTCTGCACGATCGTTTTTTATACCAACGCGAAGATAACGCGTGGAAAATTGATCGCCTGGCCCCCTAAAGATGCAAATTTCTTGTTTTAAGCGCTGGTGCTGATCAATCCGGCGCTTTATTCTATGTTTCTTTCGCATCAGGCGAAAAGTCGTGTACCGGCAAAGGTGCAGTCGTTTTATACATGGAGATTTTGATGGCAAGCAGTAACTTGATTAAACAATTGCAAGAGCGGGGGCTGGTGGCCCAGGTGACGGACGAGGAAGCGTTAGCAGAGCGACTGGCGCAAGGCCCGATCGCGCTCTATTGCGGCTTCGATCCTACCGCTGACAGCTTGCATTTGGGGCATCTGGTTCCATTGTTATGCCTGAAACGCTTCCAGCAGGCAGGCCATAAGCCTGTTGCACTGGTAGGTGGCGCAACCGGTCTGATTGGTGACCCGAGCTTTAAAGCCGCCGAGCGTAAACTGAATACCGAAGACACTGTGCAGGAGTGGGTGGATAAAATCCGCAAACAGGTTGCACCGTTCCTCGATTTCGACTGTGGCGACAACTCGGCGATTGCTGCGAACAACTACGACTGGTTTGGCGGTATGAACGTACTGACTTTCCTGCGTGATATCGGCAAACACTTCTCCGTTAACCAGATGATCAACAAAGAAGCGGTTAAGCAGCGTCTGAACCGTGACGATCAGGGGATCTCCTTTACCGAGTTTTCTTACAACCTGCTGCAGGGTTATGACTTTGCCTGCCTGAACAAACTGCACGGCGTGGCACTGCAGATTGGTGGTTCTGACCAGTGGGGTAACATTACTTCGGGTATCGATTTAACCCGTCGTTTGCACCAGAATCAGGTGTTTGGTCTGACCGTTCCGCTGATCACTAAAGCTGATGGCACCAAATTCGGTAAGACGGAAGGCGGCGCAGTGTGGCTGGATCCGAAGAAAACCAGTCCGTACAAATTCTACCAGTTCTGGATCAACACCGCCGATGCGGACGTTTATCGCTTCCTGAAATTCTTCACTTTCATGGACATTGAAGAAATCAATGCGCTGGAAGAAGAAGATAAAAACAGCGGTAAAGCGCCGCGTGCCCAGTATGTTCTGGCCGAACAGGTTACGCGTCTGGTTCACGGTGAAGAAGGTCTGGTCGCGGCAAAACGCATTACCGAAAGCTTGTTCAACGGCAATCTCAGCGATTTGAGTGAAGCAGATTTCGAACAGCTGGCGCAGGATGGCGTGCCGATGATCGAGATGGACAAAGGTGCCGATTTGATGCAGGCGCTGGTGGACTCCGAGCTGCAACCTTCTCGCGGTCAGGCACGTAAGACTATTGCGTCAAACGCGGTAACCATCAACGGTGAGAAGCAGTCCGATCCGGAATATTTCTTCCAGGATAGTGATATCCTGTT
Source organism: Citrobacter sp. wls757 (assembly GCF_005280935.1). NCBI lineage: Bacteria > Pseudomonadati > Pseudomonadota > Gammaproteobacteria > Enterobacterales > Enterobacteriaceae > Citrobacter > Citrobacter sp. wls757. Next base: position 199,696 of record NZ_SZWU01000060.1, read on the forward strand.
CGGGCGCTATACCTTACTGCGTCGTGGCAAGAAGAACTATTGTCTGATTTGCTGGAAGTAAGATTGAGTTAGCAGGGGCGTGGGAAACTACGCCCCTTTATTTTTTCAGGGTTGTGGTAAGTAAAATGAAGAATATCCTCGCCATCCAGTCCCACGTTGTTTTTGGTCATGCGGGCAACAGTGCAGCAGAATTTCCGATGCGTCGTCTTGGCGCAAATGTCTGGCCGCTGAATACCGTTCAGTTTTCAAACCACACGCAGTATGGCAAATGGACCGGTTGCGTTATGCCGCCGAGCCACCTGACTGAAATTGTTCAGGGCATTGCTGATATTGATAAACTCCAGACCTGTGACGCAGTACTGAGCGGCTATCTTGGTTCAGCAGAACAGGGCGAGCATATTCTGGGTATTGTTCGCAAGGTAAAAGCGGCAAACCCGCAGGCAAAATACTTTTGCGATCCGGTGATGGGACACCCTGAAAAGGGGTGTATTGTCGCACCCGGAGTGGCGGAATTTCATGTACGCCATGCGCTCCCGGCTAGTGACATTATTGCCCCGAATCTGGTTGAACTCGAAATTCTGTGCGAGCATGCGGTGAACAATGTCGACGAGGCCGTTGCAGCAGCGCGTGAACTGATCGCTCAGGGACCTGAAATTGTACTGGTGAAGCATCTGGCACGCGCAGGTATCAGCACCGACCGTTTCGAAATGCTGCTGGTCACCGCTGAACAGGCGTGGCATATCAGTCGTCCGTTAGTCGATTTTGGCGCACGTCAACCGGTTGGTGTGGGTGATGTGACGAGTGGCTTGTTGCTGGTGAAACTGCTGCAGGGCGCATCTTTACAACAGGCGCTTGAGCATGTGACTGCGGCGGTGTACGAAGTGATGATCACTACCAAAGAGATGCACGAGTATGAGCTACAGGTCGTGGCCGCGCAGGACCGTATCGCCATGCCTGAACACTACTTTAGCGCAACGCAGCTGTAATCGATGCCCGATGGCGCTCACGCTTATCGGGCATATTTTAGCTGTAGGCCGGGTAAGTACCACCCGGCAACAACTATTAATTTAACCCTTCTGCTTTCAGCGCTGCGGCAACCGCCGGGCGTTCAGCCATTCGCGCCATATAGGCGTCAATATTACTTAATCCTGCCATATTCAGCTTAACCGCATAGGCCCAACGCAGTACGGTAAACAGATAGGCATCGGCGATGCTGAAGCGCGGGCCGCAGATCCATTGGTTATCTTTCAGCGAGTCGTTCACATACTGCATTTTTTTCTCCAGCAGCGCGCGAACGGTTGGCTTGAAGTCTTCCGGCGTATCGGGACGGAACAGTGGCGTAAAGCCTTTATGCAGTTCTGTCGCAATGTAGTTAAGCCATTCGATGGTTTTGTAACGGGAGAGGCTGCTGGTAGGGGCAAGGAGCTGGCGGTCTGGCACGCTGTCCGCCAGGTATTGCATGATGGCGACACCTTCGGTAAGTAGCGTACCGTCATCCAGCAGCAGTGCAGGAACTTGCCCTTTTGGGTTTACCGCGAAAAAATCATCGCCATTTTCCAGACGTTTCTTCATCAGATCAACACCATCCAGCGTGAAATCTTTACCGCTCTCACGAAGTGTGATGTGGGAAGCGAGAGAACAAGCGCCCGGTTTGTAGAACAGTTTCATCGGTAACTCCTTTTGGCTGAGGTATATCGTATGGTAGTGCTACCTCAGGCAAAAAAAAAGCCGCTAACAACA
>NZ_SZWU01000060.1:201549-215963 GCF_005280935.1 Citrobacter sp. wls757
GTTCAGTTTCGGAGCCGTCAGCAGCATCAGAACAGCGATAACAGCCGTTGCGACACCAATCTGCAGGAACACACGACCGTAGACTTCAAGGGACATCAGCGGGTCAGTCACGTTCTCTGGTACAGCCATCATGTTAGCGACGTAGCCACCGATGATGTTTGCACCGGCAGTGGTCAGGAACCAGCTACCCATGATGAAGCCCATCAGGCGTTGTGGAACTAACTGTGCCACCATTGCCAGACCCAGACCGGAGATCATCAGCTCACCGATACTTTGCAGACCGTAGCAGATAATCAGCCAGTTAACGGAAACGATGCCCGCATCGGTAGCGAATTTCGCGCCCAGTGGCAGGATCAGGAACGCACCGGAACACAGCACCATACCAATCGCAAACTTGGTCGGCATTGGCAGGGTATCGCCCATCTTGTTATAGATAGCAGCGAGGATTGGGCTACCAATGATGATCCAGAACGGGTTCAGCGCCTGGTACTGTTCAGGTTCAAAAGCAATGCCAAGAATAGAGTGCTCAACGTTACGAATCGCAAAGAAGTTCAGCGAAGTCGGCATCTGGCTGTACAGCACGAAGAAGATAATCGCTTCCAGCATCAGGATGAAGGCGACGATCATTTTACGACGCGCAGCACCGTGCATGGTGAAGGCTTCTTTACCGAAGATGAACACGATACCCAGCGCAATGACGCCCAGAACCATACGTGCGATCTGCTGGTTGTGCAGCAACCAGGTTGCAATCGCGATCAGTACTACAACGCCAGCAATGGTCAGCAGCAGGTTACGGAAGTTGATCGGTTCAAAGTCCGGTTTAGAACCGTACTGTTTAACCCAACGCTGGCAGAATGCGAAGTTAACAACGGTAATCAGCATACCCACGACGCTCAGAGCGAACGCGGTGCTCCAGCCGTAACGCGCAGCTAACCATGGCGTTGCCAGCATAGAGAAGAATGAACCGATGTTGACGGACATGTAGTACATGGTAAATGCACCATCAAGACGCGGGTCATCTTTGGCATAGCAGGTAGAGAGCAGGGAGGATGGGTTTGCTTTAAACAGGCCGTTACCGACCGCGATGGCCGCCATGCCCATATAAACGATACCCGCATCGTGGCCTGACCATGCTACCAGCGCATAACCGATGGCCAGCACAACGGCACCCAGCATAATGACACGTTTTGTTCCCAGAACTTTATCACCTAACCAGCCGCCAATGGCAACCAGACCGTACACCAGAGCGCTAAAGGACGAGAAAAGGGTGATGGAATCCGCTTCTGACATACCCAGCTGTTTAACCAGGTAGACGGCCATAATCCCTTGCAGGCCGTAATAACCAAAACGTTCCCACAGCTCAATAGAGAAAATGAGATAGAACGCTTTTGGTTGTTTGAAGGCGTTTAAACTTACGCTTTCTGTTGGTTTATTGTTTGCAGTAGACACTTTTACCTCTTTTTTTACATCCCATATCAACGGGGGTGTTCAGGTACGTGATGAGTCAAGTTCATCCGTCCGATTGTTATAGTGGGAGGGGAAACGGCAAGTAATGTTCACTATCTTGACCCTTCAGACAAGTGGTTTGTAATAATCTGTTACATATATCATGACTGGTGAAATCGTCGGGGCTGTGAAATGTTATCTAGCGTTAAATTTCTTCATTTCTAAAATGGCAGATTTTTACACTGTTTAATCACCGCCAGAACCGCAATGTGGCGATATGTTCTGCTATTTAAGGTTGAATCCAGTGATATAGGCCATTATCTGAAAAATAGGCAGTGTAATGTTTTGTTTAGAAACTGTGCGGCTGGGTCATCTAATTGTCACCTTAACTAAAAAATAAAAATTTATTAACATTGTGTTGGCTGGATGATCTGGATCACGTATAGATAGAAATTTCTTTTGCTAAAAAAACGATTAACCTGCTCAGGTGTTAATTAACAAGAATATTGCATTAGATATGAGCAATTGGATGGCATCATTGTCGGGAAAATAAACGCTGGGGAGTGCATAACTAATCGCTATGTATGTAAGGGGCGAGGAGGATGCCCCGGCAGCATTAGATATCGACTTTCTCTTTGAATTCGCAGAGATCTTCAATAATACAGGAACCACAGCGCGGCTTTCTGGCGATGCAGGTGTAGCGGCCATGAAGAATTAACCAGTGATGGCAATCGACTTTAAATTCACTGGGTACGACTTTCAGCAGCTTCTCTTCAACCTGCTCGACGTTTTTACCCGGGGCGAATTGCGTGCGATTACAGACACGAAAAATGTGGGTATCTACAGCGATAGTGGGCCAACCAAAGGCGGTATTTAACACCACATTAGCCGTCTTTCGCCCAACGCCGGGGAGAGCTTCTAACGCCGCACGGTCTTCTGGCACTTCACCATTATGTTGTTCCAGCAGAATGCGGCAGGTTTTAATTACGTTTTCCGCTTTGCTGTTAAACAAACCGATTGTCTTGATGTAGGACTTAACACCTTCAACGCCGAGTTCCAGCATCGCAGCAGGCGTATTGGCGACGGGGTATAGCTTAGCCGTCGCTTTATTGACGCTGACATCGGTCGCTTGTGCGGAGAGCAAGACCGAAATCAACAGTTCAAACGGCGATGTAAAATTAAGCTCGGTTGTCGGATGCGGGTTGTTATCCCGCAGGCGCGTCAGTATTTCCAGACGTTTTGCTTTGTTCATTACGCATTCCCTGTTTCACCCGCGGGACTGTCCACGACAGCCGCCTCGGCACGACGTTTCTTCATTTTCTCATCAATCAGATACTTCACTGCCAGCATCAGACCCAGGCCAATAAACGCGCCCGGTGGTAGCATGGCCAGCAGAAACGGCGTATCAGTATGGAAGATCTCAACGCGCAAGACTTTGGCCCAGCTACCCAATAAACCATCTGCACCATCAAACAGTGTACCGTTACCAATTATTTCACGCAGCGAGCCCAGAACAAACATGGCACCTGTTGCGCCCATGCCGATGGAGAAACCATCAAGTGCGGATAACGCAGGGCCCTTTTTGGCGGCGAAGGCTTCTGCACGGCCAACAACAATGCAGTTGGTTACAATCAGCGGGATGAAGATACCCAGAGACTGATACAGGCCGAAGGCGTAGGCATTGATCAACATCTGTACCGCACTCACCACGGAGGCGATAATCATGACATAAATCGGAATACGAATTTCTGGCGGTGTCCAGCGGCGAAGGGCTGAAATCGTCAGGTTGGTCAGCGTCAGGACGAGCGTAGTCGCAAGTCCAAGACCCAGCGCGTTAGTTGCGGTAGAAGTGACGGCCAACAGCGGACACATCCCGAGTAGTTGCACAAGCGCGGAGTTATTTTTCCATAACCCCTGGACAATCACGTCTTTAATTTCGCTCATGGTTATTCTCCACAGGCGCTAAGTTGAGGGAGTTGCGCAGGCAGCGTCTGCGCATACAGGCCGGCACGTTTAACCGCGTTAACCACCGCACGTGGTGTAATGGTTGCGCCAGTAAACTGGTCAAAGTCGCCGCCATCTTTTTTCACTGCCCAGTGAGAGGTGTTATCCGCAGAAATTGTTTTACCGCTAAAATGGGTGATCCAGTCGGACAGTCGCAGTTCGATTTTATCGCCCAGCCCAGGTGTTTCATGGTGTTCGGTAACCCGCGTACCCAACACGGTACCCGTGAAATCGACACCCACCAGCAGTTGAATCGCCCCGGAATAACCATCTGGCGCCGTAGCTTCAAGAATCGCAGCAACAGGACGATCGTCCTGGCGGGCAATATATACACGGTGCGTACCTTTGCCTAACGCCGGCGCATTGACCAGATAACAACTTTCAGACAAGTTATTATTGTAGCGATCGCCAGGTATAACCTGATCGAACAGCGTTTTTTGCTGTATCGCGGCCTGTTCATCAATGGTTGACTTGGTTAATTGATTGATTGCTGCGGTTAACCCCGTTGAGCCCGCAGCAAACAGCGCCAGTGTAATACCGTGTTTACGAATCGTTTTCAGCATATCTAGTCCTTAGCGATGTCCGTACACGCGAGGGCGGGTGTAATAATCAATCAGGGGAACCGTGATATTGGCCAGCAACACGGCAAAAGCCACGCCATCAGGATAACCACCAAAACTGCGTATCAACCACACTAACAGGCCCGCAAGCGCGCCAAAAATCAGACGACCACGGTTGGTTGTTGATGCTGTAACGGGATCGGTAAGAATAAAGAACGCACCTAACATCGTCGCGCCGGAAAGCAAATGCAACTGAGGCGATGCCAGTGAGTCTGGCGAAAAAATCCAACCTAAAGTGGCGCAAACGGCGAGCGACAGCAGGAAGCTAACCGGGATATGCCAGCGAATCGCTTTTTGCCATAACAGCACGATGCCACCAACCAGCCAGGCAAGGTTCACCCACTGCCAACCAGCGCCTGCCAGCATGCCGCTGTAGATCGGGTATTGCATCACCTGCTCAACGGTACGTCCGGCATGCAGGGATGTCTTAAAGGTATCAAGAGGTGTTGCCTGACTGATACCATCGATACCCATACGCAGCGAATTCATATCCCCTCCGCTGGCGGTATGCCCGTTAAAGATAACGTTCAGGGCGTCAAAGAAACCAGGCACCGTGGCTGCAATTTCATGCGGCGGCAGCCAACTGGTCATCTGTACCGGAAATGAGATGAGCAGCACGACATAACCAATCATGGCAGGGTTAAACGGGTTCTGCCCGAGCCCGCCATACAGCTGTTTCGCAATGATAACCGCAAATACCGTGCCTAATACCACCATCCACCATGGCGCGAGGGGCGGAATACTGACGGCCAAAAGCAACCCAGTGAGTAGCGCAGAGTTGTCTTTTAAAATTGCCACAATGGGTTGTTTACGCAGTTTAAGCACACCCGCTTCGGCAGCAATAGCGCTGATGGCAGCGAGAACGATCTGGAACAACGTGCCCCAGCCGAAGAACCACAGCTGAGCGGCGATCCCCGGCAATGCAGCAAGTAACACCAGCATCATGATACGCGATGTCTGGCGCTGGTTATGGGTATAAGGGGAGCTTGCTATTCTGAATACCATTTATTCCTCGTTTACAACCTGCTGCTGTGCGGCTTTCTTTGCCTGAGCGCGTGCGATGGCGGCCGCGACGGCGGCTTTACGTGGATCAACCGGCTCGGCTGTTTCTGTTACCGCTTCTTGTTCAAGCTTGCGGGCTTTGGCGCGGGCGATTGCCGCTTCCACGGCGGCTTTACGTGGATCAACCGGTTCGGTTGTTTCTGTTACCGCCTGCTGCTCGAGCTTGCGAGCTTTGGCGCGGGCGATTGCCGCTTCCACGGCAGCTTTGCGCGGATCAACTGGTTCGACTGTTTCTGTTACCGCTGCTTGCTCAAGCTTGCGGGCTTTGGCGCGAGCGATTGCTGCTTCGACGGCGGCTTTACGCGGGTCAACCGGCTCGGCCGTTTCTGTTACCGCTTCTTGCTCAAGCTTGCGGGCTTTGGCGCGGGCAATTGCCGCTTCCACAGCAGCTTTACGCGGGTCTGTACCCGTGCTGCTGCCTTCACTTTGCGGCGGATTTTCCTTACGGGAAGCACGAGCTTGCGCCTTACGCGCCTCGCGTGCGGCAATCACGGCGCTATTGTCAGGTTTTTCACCCGCCTGAATGACCACCGGTTGCAGCGCCTGAGCCTGCTTTTCTTTTACGCGAGCCAGCGCGGCGGCAATGGCATCATGATCTTTGGCCGCCGGCTGAGCAGCGGCGCTCTTATGGCGTTCAAGACGTGCCGCTTTTTCACGTTCAAGGCGCGCCTGTCGGGCTTCAAACCGAGCTTTTGCTTCTGCGGCGCGCTTTTCTTCCTGACTAATGGCGTAAATCTCGGCTTTTTCCTGACGGAAATACTGTACCAGTGGAATATTGCTTGGGCATACCCAGGCGCAGGCACCGCATTCAATACAGTCGGCGATATTGTGGGCCGTCGCTTTGTCGTGCTGTTGCCCTTTACTGAACCAGTAAAGCTGTTGTGGCAGGAGATCGGCCGGACAGGCATCGGCGCATGCGCTACAGCGAATGCAGCCTTTCTCTTCTGGCGTTTCACCCATTTCACTGGCAGAGGGGGCCAGAAGACAGTTGGTTATCTTCACCACCGGGACATCCAGCCACGGCAGCGTAAAGCCCATCAGCGGCCCGCCCATAATCACCATCTGGTCGGCGGAAGGGCAGAAGCCCGCGTCGTTGAGCAGATGACGAACCGGCGTACCTAAACGCGCCCAGACGTTGCCCGGACGACTGACTGCTTCACCGGTTAGCGTCACGACACGTTCGGTGATCGGCTCTCCGTCGATTACTGCACGTTTAATTGCATAGGCGGTTCCGACGTTTTGCATCAATACGCCGATATCAGAGGAGCGTCCGCCGTGGGGAACCTGCTTGCCGGTCAGGATTTGTGTTAACTGCTTGGCCCCGCCGGATGGGTACTTGGTGGGGATCACGCGTAGGCTAATGTCGTGTGAATCAGCCAGCACCGCGCGCAGCATAGATATTGCCTGCGGTTTGTTATCTTCGATACCCAGGAGGATCTCGCGTGGCTGAAGAATGTGCGCCAGGATGCGGATACCTTCGACGACCTGAGCGGCACAGTCCTGCATCAGGCGGTCATCTGCCGTAATGTACGGCTCGCATTCGGCGGCGTTAATGATCAGCGTTTCAATTTTATCTCCGCCGCCCTGCAGTTTAACGCCGGTGGGAAAACCTGCGCCACCTAGCCCGGCGACGCCGTACTGATGAATACGCGCAATCAGCTCTTCCCGGCTGTGGGAGCGATAATCGGTCCAGCCGTCTCGCTCAATCCAGCGATCTTCGCCATCGGCGTCTATGATGACGCTCAACTCAGCCAGTGCTGAAGGATGCGCGGTGGAGTGCGGGGCAATGGCAACAACGGTGCCTGATGTTGGCGCATGGACTGGAAGCATTTTGCCACGTCCGCGGGTTAAGGCCTGACCACGCAGCACGGTGTCACCCACGTTTACGCACAGCTCACCCTCCGCACCAATATGTTGTTTCAGCGGAATAACGAAACGCGGCGCCAGCGGAACCTGTCGCAACGGCGTTCCGTTTGACTGGGTTTTCATTTCTGGTGGATGAATGCCGCCATCAAAGTCCCAGATTTTATTTTTTCTGAATGCAGAGAATAACTTAAACATGTTGTTCCACGGGAATGATGCGCACAGGGATGGTGTTTAAATCCCATTTCCAGCTATCGGGTGTCTCGGCTACCGGGCGTAATTCAATACATTGCGTCGGGCACGGGTCAACGCACAGGTTGCACCCGGTGCAGAGATCGCTCATTACCGTGTGCATGGCGCGGGTCGCGCCCACGATGGCATCGACCGGGCAGGCCTGAATACACTTAGTGCACCCAATACAGTTATTTTCATCAATGACCGCCAGCATTCGCACCGGCGTAACGTCTTGTTCATCGCCATCAATAGGCTGCGGTTCGACATTCAGCAGGGCGGCAATCTTTAACATCACCGCTTCGCCGCCGGGGGCGCAACGGTTAATTTTTTCACCCTGAGACCCGATCGCTTCAGCATAAGGATGACAGCCCGGATAGCCGCACTGGCCACACTGGCTTTGCGGGAGAATTTCATCAATTTTCTCCACGACCGGATCATCTTCAACGGCAAAACGTCGTGAGGCGTACCCCAAAATAGCGCCGAACGCCAGACCCAGTAGACTCACTGCGGCAACGGCAATCCAGATAGCATTCATTACAACTTCACCAAACCACTAAAGCCCATAAAGGCCAATGACATTAAACCAGCGGTAATCAGCGCAATCGCATTGCCGCGAAACGGCGCTGGGACGTCCGCCACGGCGAGGCGTTCGCGGATCGCGGCGAACAGTACCATCACCAGCGAGAAGCCGACGGCGGCGGAAAAACCGTATAGCGCCGACTGTAAAAAGTTATGGCCGAGGTTGATGTTCAGTAGCGCCACACCTAACACTGCGCAGTTAGTGGTGATCAGCGGTAGAAAGATCCCCAGCAGGCGGTACAGCGCAGGGCTGGTTTTGCGCACAACCATTTCGGTAAACTGCACGACGACGGCGATAACCAGAATAAAAGCCAGCGTGCGCAGATAGATGAGATTGAGCGGAATTAGGATCCAGGTATCAATCAGCCAAGCGCAGATGGATGCCAGTGTCATGACAAACGTCGTGGCAAGGCCCATACCCATTGCGGTTTCCAGTTTTTTGGAAACGCCCATAAACGGGCAAAGGCCCAGAAACTTCACCAGTACAAAGTTATTGACCAGTACAGTTCCGACAAACAGCAGCAGGTAATCAGTCATTTTTCGGCCTGAAATAAAAAGCCGCCTATTATCTGACAATCTTCAACAGGCGACAACAGGTTAACTGTAGGGTTATTACGGGTTCACAAACGTCGATTTAACGCGCTGCGATCGTTTGAAGTAGGGTACCAACAGCGCTGCAGCCAGTAATGGGAACAGCAGTTGGCGCACGGCAAAAGCGTCTGGGACGGGTGAAAACGCAAACGCTTTAATCGCCAGCAACACGGAGATCAGCAGCCACAGAATATAATGCTTAGGTACACAGGCTCTGCGTTTGAAAAACGCAATCGTCAGCCACAGTGTGTAATACCACATGGCGATCGCGGTAATAAAGGAGACACCCCATAACAGCAAATTGGCCGTACTTTGCTCACCCAGCGTTTTGAAGGTTTGCGGTGTAGCCAGCGCAGTGACATAAAGTAATAACGCCAGCGAAGCGCTCAACAACGCGACTAACAGCCAGGCCAGTGGCCCAAGTAGCCAGCCTCCGATACGTTGTGCCGGTGTCGTAGTCATCTCTTCTCCAGGTTTACGCGCGCAATCAATCATGCCATTCATTTTGGGGCAATTATTATAAAGCTTTTAACGTTGAGCGCTACTTTCTTCTTTATTGCACGTAATGCCAGACTGATTTAGGTACCTGACCAACATCAAACAGACGACCTCCGGAGATAAGCTCCGCACGGCGATGGTCTGCGGCACGGTACATATTGATAATGTCGTTATCATCGGTGAGCGTGTAGTTAAGATGGTCGAACAGTTTTTCCAGACTTTCGAGCGAACTGATTTTGCGGAATTTTAATAAGTAATCCTGAACGGTCATAAATGCAGATCCATATTAATAAAATAATACCAACGGAGTAGAAAATATAAAAATAAACAACGAGCACAGGTAAAAGCGCATTTACGTGTAAATGTAAGAAGAGTGTTCATACCTGTGAAAAATCAGGCGCTATGCGCGTCTTGAGCAAGGGTAACGCGCTTAGCGATAGCTGGCAATATGCAGCGGAGCGGGACGCGGCATAATTCGCTTTTTTTGACAGAAAGCGATCTTTTACCGGCAGACCCTGCAACTACCAATGTTAATTGCCGGGCAATAAAAGGCTGCGGATGCTTATTTCTTCTGCACTGCCGCAACGGGCTCTGGTGGCTGGTAATTGTCAATATGATTGGCAACACCCAGCAGGATCACGGAGACGGCGAGAACAATCCAACCTGTTAATTCAATAAGACGATTCATTACTGATGACATTTGCTTTGATTTATCCATAAACACAGGCTGCAAATGTTACTAATCTCTCATTAATACAGCAAGATGATTGGGAACGATTTCTACCTCTTTTTCGCTGCAAGTTAAGCATAAGTGGCATATGTTTGACTTAAGTTAAAAAACAACCTTTGTAGCGCAAAGGTTATTAAACTATTGAGACGTTGCAAGGTATGGTGTGAAATAGGTCAGTCCTGAATTGAGAGGCAATAACATGAGTGACAACATCCGCGTTGGTCTAATTGGCTACGGTTATGCCAGCAAAACCTTCCATGCCCCACTGATTGTGGGCACGCCGGGGCTGGAACTGGCTGCAGTGTCCAGTAGTGATGAAGCAAAAGTGAAAGCAGACTGGCCGACGGTGGCGGTTGTTGCTGAGCCTAAGCATCTTTTTAACGATCCAAATATCGACCTGATTGTGATCCCCACGCCAAACGACACGCACTTTCCGTTAGCGAAAGCAGCGTTGGAAGCGGGCAAACATGTGGTTGTTGATAAGCCCTTTACCGTGACACTGTCACAGGCTCGTGAGTTGGATGCGCTGGCACGTAGCCTGGGGCGTGTGTTGTCTGTATTCCATAACCGTCGCTGGGACAGTGATTTTCTGACGCTGAAAGCTCTGCTGGCGGATGGTGTTTTAGGTGAGGTAGCGTATTTCGAATCCCATTTCGATCGTTTCCGCCCACAGGTTCGTGACCGTTGGCGTGAACAGGGCGGTCCGGGAAGCGGTATCTGGTACGATTTAGCACCGCATCTTTTGGATCAGGCGATTAATCTGTTTGGTTTGCCCGTCAGCCTGACGGTAGACCTGGCCCAGTTGCGTCCGGGCGCGCAGGCGACGGATTACTTCCATGCCATCCTGACGTATCCGCAGCGTCGTGTGATCCTGCATGGCACCATGCTTGCTGCCGCAGAATCGGCCCGTTATATTGTGCACGGATCGCGTGGCAGCTATGTGAAGTATGGTCTTGACCCGCAGGAAGAGCGCCTGAAAAATGGCGAACGCCTGCCTCAGGAAGACTGGGGTTATGATATGCGCGATGGCGTATTGACGCGAGTCGAAGGCGAAGAGCAGGTTGAAGAAACCTGGCTGACCGTACCGGGCAACTATCCGGCGTACTATGCTGGCATTCGGGATGCGCTAAACGGCAACGGTGAAAACCCGGTACCGGCGAGACAGGCTATCCAAATTATGGAGCTGATTGAGCTGGGTATAGAATCTGCGAAACATCGTTCGACGCTGTGCCTTGCTTGATTAGGTAAATGGCGCAAGGCGATACCTTCCTGGCATCGTATCCGGCCTACAATGAAAACCAACGTAGGCCGGATAAGCGTTAGCGCCATCCGGCACTTTACCTGTTACGCTGCGGCGACTTTCTCGCGCAAGGCTCGTTTTTCCTCGTTACTCAGGAATGCCATTTCCAGACCGTTGATTTGCGCCTGACGGATCTGTTCGCGCGTTAGGCCTGCAGCTGGTGCGGCAATGGTGTACTCGTGAATAATATCCACACCCTGAACAGCCGGGTCGTCCGTATTCAAACTGGCGATAACGCCATGCTCAAGGAACGTTTTCAGCGGATGGTTCGCTAGTGAGGCAACGGTGCTGGTCTGAATGTTTGATGTCAGGCAGGATTCGATGCCGATACGGTGCTCGGCGAGGTAATCCATCAACGCACGATCTTCAACGGCTTTAACGCCGTGACCAATACGCTCAGCGCCTAGCTCTTTAATGGCCTGCCAGATGCTTTCTGGTCCCGCGGCTTCGCCCGCATGCACGGTGATATGCCAGCCGGCATCGCGTGCCTGGTTGAAGTGAGACAGGAACAGGCTGCCCGGGAACCCCAGTTCGTCACCGGCCAAATCCAGCGCCGTAATATGGTCTCGGTGGGCTAACAGCGCATCCAGTTCCTGCAAGCAGGCGGCTTCGCCAAAAGTACGGCTCATAATGCCAATTAAGCGTGCTTCGACGCCAAAGGTCTTGCAGCCCTCGCGTACGCCTGCGATGACGGCTTCAACCACACCTGCAACCGGGAGCTGATGCGCCATCGCCATGTAGCCTGGGGAAAAACGCAGTTCAACATAGTGCAGGCCGTTACGTGCTGCATCCTCAATATTTTCAAATGCCACGCGACGACACGCATCCAGCGAGGCCAGTACCTTCACGCCCCAGTCGAGCTTGGATAAAAAGCTCACTAAATCTGGCTCAGTTGATGTGACTTGCACATGAGGGATCAGCGTTTCCAACGTTTGTGCCGGAAGCGTTAAGTTGAACTGACGACCCAGATCCAGGATCGTTTGTGCACGGATGTTACCATCAAGGTGGCGATGGACGTCGGTCAGGGGGAGGGAAGTATCAATCATGGTCGCACTCGTGTATTTAGGTAAAGTGCAGGCCATTATACAACAGAAAAATGTTCCTCTAAAAACTTTAAAAAAAGCAGTGCAGAGTTCGGGGTTATGGGGAAGCAAGCATCGCCAAATTGTTGACCATGCTGTTAGCGTACCAACAGAGTGGTGTTCCGACTCCCTGATCCTTGAGACCGTATCACGATGCTTTTGCCTTGCGGTGGTAAGACGGGCGTAAAGTAAGCAATAACGCATTTCCTGCAGCATGTGTGTAATAAAATGATTTTAATTTAAGATTATTTACCTCGTTTTTATTTAATTACTGTCTGTCAGTGTTATTTCATTCGGATATTTATTGAATAACATTGCTAATAGCGAAAAATGGACACTTTCCAGTTTATGAATGTGCTGCAAGGTATGTTATAAAAACACAATAACGACTGAGGGTATTAATAAAGTGAAAAGTGTAAAGCTAATTGTCAGTACAATGTTCTGTGGAAGTTTGCTGCTGGCAACTGTGCCTGCGCATGCGGCGTATAAAGCGGATGAAACGCATGTAATCCAGTTTAAGAAAGGCACCAGTGGCGCAGATATCAAGGGGACAATTACGGGTGATAAAACAAAAGATTATACGTTTGTCGCCAAAAAAGGGCAGACCATGCAAGCAGTTCTGAAAAGCGCCTGGCCTCATCCTTTCATGAGTATTATTGCACCGGGCGAACAATTCATTTTTGATGGCATGATGAGTGGTGACACTTATAAAAATACGCTGCCTGCCAGCGGTAAGTATACCATCAGAATATATCAAAAAGGCGCGGCGAAGGATGAGAGGAAAACCAACGCATTCCAGCTGCACATGAAAATTACCAACTGATCATGAGGAAAAGATCGCCCTGGTGGTGATCTTTTCCTTTGCTATTAAACTTCTTCGCCAGAATAAGCCACAACGCAATTACGGCCTCGGTTTTTTGCCATATACAGGGCGCGGTCTGCGCAATCAGCAAGTTGTTCGGGGGCTGAACGGTTATCAACCGAGGTTACGATACCCAGGCTGATGGTGATGATGCGTGGAAAATCACCTTTAGTCGTGGCCTGAGTTTGTTGTTCTACGTGTTTTCTGATTCGCTCTGCGATGTTAAATGCTGCATCAGCGTTAGTTTCAGGTAGCAGAATAGCAAACTCTTCTCCGCCAATGCGTGCCACGATGTCGTTACGCCGACTCAGTCGCTGCATAATTTCTGACAGTTTGATTATCACTCTGTCACCCTGCAAATGTCCCCAGGTGTCATTGACCGACTTAAAGAAATCAATGTCGCAAAAGACAATGCTCAGGGGTTTATGGGGCGCTGTCATTTTAATCTCATTGCTGAGTGCGTTATAAAAATAGCCACGGTTGAAAAGTCTGGTCATCGGGTCGCGGACTGAATTTTCATAGGATAATTCATAGGCCTGACGTGAGGCTTTGTAGCGCTTGAAAATATCAGACATGAGCACGATCATCACGGCCATTGCGCTAAGGCACTCCAGGCCTCTGGCGAGATACCATCCAGCGGAGTCTATATGTGTGTACTTCAGCATAATGATGACACTTAACAGATTGCTCAGGGCAACCAGTGACATACTTACCCAAAACTGTGTTTTTAGCCGGGTTAATTTTGCCCCTAATAAAACGATACAGGTCCACAAGATAATGAGGACATAAATAAAGCTACCACGCCAGGGTCTAAGCCATTCAAACGTTTCTGTGTCAACCAACTGAAACGTTATTGGCGTAATACGGATGGAGTAGAGGATAGCCATTACCAGATGCAACATGCACCATAAATAAGTGGCGTAAATAACTGTTTTACCATGCTTTTCTTTTTTATTTTTAAAAGTATATAAATAGTATGTTGCAAAAAACAACCCCGTAATTAACATGTTCCTCATAAAGTATAAAACAGCAATGTCATTGTAGATGACACCAGGAAGGCCGTTTTTATAAAAATAAATATAGAGCGCAAGAAATAAGAAAATCCCCGAGAAATAAAACGCGCAGGCCAGGGGTAAAAGATATTTTTTGCGCCGATAACTCATGTAATTCATCGTCATAAAGCACCCCGTCTGAATGTGCAATACACCAGCAAAGGTTGCAATAACCGGGTAAAAAGAGAGGCTATAACGCTGATTACTAAAAGGGATATACCAAAGAAAAATGGATGTCGTTAGGGACAGGAGTAAAAAAAAAGTTAAATTCTTTTTGTGAATGTTTATTTGTGTTGTATTCATGATTTTTATGTATATAAAACAGCGCTATATTTCGGCTATCTTCTCAGCTTTGTATTTTGTCTTTTTGATTTTTATTGCTGTTGATTTTGACTGGCAGGAAAAGTCAGGGAGGAATTAGTATTAAAAAAACGATAAAAAACAGATTTGTTTTTTTATATAAGGAGTTGCGCAATGAGTTCTTCATTGCG
>NZ_SZWU01000060.1:216010-224737 GCF_005280935.1 Citrobacter sp. wls757
ATTGTGCGGATGGCGTTAATCAACCCCTTAACGCCTTTTTCAAGTTTGGAACGTGGACATCCGGCATTGAGGCGCACAAAACCGCGTCCTTCTTCTCCGTATGTGTATCCGGGCATGATGGCGACTTTCTGCTGATGGATGAGTGCTTCCTGCAGTGCGTGGTCATCAAGGTTGAGTGGACGCAAGTCAATCCATGCCAGATAGGTGGATTGCGGAACCTGCCAGTTCAGTTCGGGGAATGCGTTATTCAGCTCGTGCGCGATGTAATCCAGGTTACTGGCAAGATAATCCCGCAGCGCATCAAGCCAGCTAGCGCCCTGTTGGTAGGCTGCGATATGTGCGCTAAGCGCGAGCACTGCAGGTGAGGAAAGACCATCCCGACCCTTTAACGCACTGAGGTAATCGTTGCGACTCTGCTCATCCTCAATAATCCCGTAAGCCCCGGTTAATGCCGGAATATTGAAGCTCTTTGAACCGGAAGTGAACAGTGCCCAACTGTCGCGCGCGACGTTACTCCACGGGATGTGTGGCTGGTCTGCCCATACCATATCCATATGGATCTCATCAGAGATGACTTTTACACCGTGGCGCTGACACAGCTCCGCCATGGTTTCCAGTTCATCGCGCGTCCACACCTTACCGGTTGGGTTGTGCGGGCTGCAAAGCAGGAGAATTTTGCTTTCAGGCCGGGACAGGGCTTTCTCTAGTGCAACCATGTCGCAAAACCAGCCGTCAGCGCGTTTTTCAAGTCCGACAGCGCATACCTGGCGCTGATTACCTTCAATCGCTTTGTAAAACGCGTCGTAAGCCGGCGTATGAATAACCACCGCATCACCCGCAGAAGACCACTGGCGGATTAGCTCCGATACCATATAGATGACCGAGGGGCCATAAACCAGCGACTGAGGATCGATTTGGGTATTATGACGCGATAGAAACCAGTGGCTAATCGCCGCCAGAAATTCATCATTTTTCCAGCGACTGTAACCCAACACGCCATGTGACAGGCGCTGAGTCAGCGCCTCCAGAATGCAGGGGGCGGTGGCAAAATCCATATCGGAGATGGTGAACGGCAGAAGGTCGGCTGAACCAAAACGGTCGGCAACGTAATCCCACTGAGTACACCAGGTACCATGCCTGTCCACAACCTTTGAAAAATCAAACATATTGTTGTCCTTAAGCCTGTACGGTGTTCATCAGAACTGCGATCTCATCTTTCACTGACTGGACCTGCGGACCAATAACAACCTGAAGATTATGCTGATTGAGTTGCACTACGCCAATGGCGCGATTGTCCTTCAGTGCCTGTACGTTCACAAGCGACATATCCTTCACTGACAAGCGCAGACGGGTAATGCAGTTATCAAGGCTGACAATGTTTTCCGCACCGCCCAGAGCCGCCAGAATGGCAGGGACGTTGTAACCGGATTTACCCGGTGCTCCCGCCATGACTTTATCGATATTGCTGGCAATTTCGACGTCCCGACCCGGGGTCTTCAGATTGAAGCGTGTGATGGCGAAACGGAAGATCACGTAGTACACCGCGAACCAGATCGCAGCCACGACAGGGACCAGATACCACTTGGTAGAGAGTCCGTGCAGGATGCCGAATACAACAAAGTCAATCAGGTTACCGTCCGTGTTGCCGATGGTGACGCCTAACACCGCCATCACGGTGAAACCAAGACCGGTCAGCAGGGCGTGGATTACATACAAAACAGGGGCAACGAACAGGAATAAGAACTCGAGGGGTTCGGTTGTACCGCCGATCACGCAGGCAATGAGACCAGAAATTAACAGCCCTTTAATTTTATGACGATTTTCAGGGCGAGCACAGTGGTACATAGCGAGCGCTGCCCCCGGCAAACCACCGAGGAACGCCGGCATTTTACCCTGCGACAGGAAGCGGGTTGCGCTTTCAGAGAAACCTTGTGTCGTTGGGCAGCTCAGTTGAGCCTGGAAAATAGTCAGTGCGCCGCTCACGCTGTGACCGCAGACTTCCTGCGTGCCGCCAGCTTCGGTGAAGCGAATGAGCGCCACCAGAATATGATGCAGACCAAACGGCAGCAGCAGACGTTCACCGGTACCAAACAGCATTGGACCAAATTCGCCCGCGCTGTTGATGATGTGGCCGAGCCCGTTAATGCCCATGGCGAAAACCGGCCAAACCAGGGGAATGACCAGGCCGACCAGTCCCATCACCACCGAAGAGATAATTGGTACAAAGCGGGTACCGCCGAAGAACGCCAGTGCATCCGGCAGGCGAATGTTGTGGAAACGTTCATGCAGCATCCAGACGATGATCCCGGCAATAACAGCGCCGAGGATCCCGGTGTCGATCGACTGGATCCCCAGGATATTCTGCACGTTGTTAGCCTTCAGGATCGTGGCATCCGTGGTAGGCAAGATACCTTTCGCGGTTAACCAGAAGTTGACGGCAAGGTTCATCACCGCATAACCAACAAAACCGGCAAATGCCGCTACGCCTTTGTTCTCGCGGGCCAGGCCGAGAGGTATGGCAATACAGAACATCACCGGTAAGAAGCTAAACGCAAATGAGCCTACTTTGCTCATCCAGGTAAAAATAGCCTGCAGTACCGGATTACCCAATGCCGGAATCAGCGTTAAGACATCATGACTACTTAACGAGCTGCCGATCCCTAACATGATCCCGCAGAATGAGAGCAGAGCCACGGGCAGCATAAAGGTTTTGCCCAACTGCTGGAAAAATTCCCATAACGTAATTTTTGGTGTGGTTCTCGTCGTCATCAAACGACTCCTCGTAAAAGCTAGCTGACTAATGATGGCGAGAAGATAAAACGTTTTACCTAATTTTAGTGCGGTATAAATCACATTATCGAACGATAATAGGGCGTATAAATATATGTGATTGATAAAACGTTTTATCCGTCACGTTATCAGGGAGTTTTCCGTTTTTATGGCTATAGCCAAAAAAATAACCATCCATGATGTTGCGCTGGCCGCGGGCGTTTCGGTTAGTACCGTCTCATTGGTGCTCAGTGGAAAAGGCCGTATTTCATCCGCGACCGGCGAACGGGTGAATGCCGCTATTGAGCAACTGGGGTTTGTGCGTAATCGCCAGGCATCAGCGCTGCGTGGCGGGCAGAGCGGGGTAATTGGTTTGATCGTGCGCGACCTTTCCACCCCGTTTTACGCCGAGTTGACGGCGGGTCTGACGGAAGCTTTAGAAGCGCAGGGGCGCATGGTCTTTTTATTACATGGTGGCAGAGATGGCGAACAGCTGGCACAGCGTTTCGCTATGCTGCTTAATCAAGGGGTTGATGGTGTGGTGATCGCCGGGGCTGCCGGCAGTAGCGACGACCTACAACAACTGGCCGCGGAGAAAGGGATTCCGGTAGTGTTTGCGTCTCGGGCCAGCTACCTGGATGACGTTGACACCGTCAGACCTGACAACATGCAGGCAGCGCAATTGCTGGTTGAACATCTGATACGCCATGGGCATCAGCGCATCGCGTGGTTGGGGGGGCAGAGTTCTTCATTGACCCGCGCAGAGCGTGTCGGCGGCTATTGTACGACGTTGCTAAAGTATGGTTTACCGTTTCATAGCGACTGGGTGCTGGAGTGCTCATCCAGCCAAAAGCAGGCCGCAGAGGAGGTGACCGCGCTGTTACGTCGTAACCCAACGATCAGCGCAGTGGTGTGCTACAACGAAACCATAGCCGTTGGCGCCTGGTTTGGCCTGATGAGAGCAGGGCGTCAGAGTGGTGAAATTGGCGTAGACCGCTACTTCGAACAGCAGATCTCGTTAGCTGGATTTGCCGATGTAGCGGAAAATGCACTGGACGATATCCCCATTATTTGGGCCTGCACGCCCGCGCGTGAAATGGGTTATACCCTTGCTGAGCGCATGCTACAGCGCATTGGGCACGATGATGGTCATTCACGTAACTTAACGCTTTCCGCCCGGCTGGTGGTGGCAAAATAAAAAAGGCCCGATAAACACACGGTTATCGGGCCTGTTGTCACGCGTATTTACTGTTGCGGAATAGCCGGGACATCCGGCTCGCCGAGAGAAGGCATACCGAACATACCAACAAACTCATCCAGCGACATTTTTTGTCCGTTTAACGTAACCTGGCCGTTTGCATATTGCAGGCTGGAGCCGATGACGTTGTCCTGCATCGTTGTAATACGGAACATCTGACCCATTGCCGCCAGGCCATTCACCTGTTGTTTCGCCAGATCGGCCGCTTGTTCCTGCTGATAGCCTTCAATTTTGGCAATCTGCGTCATGAACTCAGTCGCCATATCAACCGGAATCGTCAGCTTAGCATCCAGTGATTTGACCGAACGATCCACTTCCTGAGCCAGCGTTTGTGGTTCCTCAGTATTTGCTGTCGGATCTTTTAGCAGCAGTGACAGATTAAATGCGGTTTCACCTTTCGCATTTTTCCAGCTCAGCGGGGCAATGGTGATAACCGGCTCGCCTTTCATCAGAATCGGCAGCGCATTGAAGAAGGCTTCAGTGACTTTTTGCTGATAAAGCTCAGGATTTTGTACCACATCAATCTGCGCCATCAGCGCCTTGGTTTGGGCGCTATACTGCTGACTGAACTGGTGTAATGCTTCACCGTCAATCTGGCCAACTTTCAGCGTCAGTTTACCGCTACCCATATCCTGACCCTGCAATTTCAGGCTGTTCAGCGTGTAATCCAGCTGGCTGTTGACAGTTTTACCCTCGTTGATCAGATCGGATTTGCCATCAATACCCATGCCTTCCAGTACCGCCAACTCTTTACCTTCGACGGAAATCGACAGTTTATCGAGTGACAATTTTTGGTCGCCGATGCGCTCACCAAAGCTGGCAATACTGCTGGAACCCTCAGTTTTCAGGTTATTGAAAGTCATTTGTACTTTCTGGTCATACTCGTTGACCGCATTGACCACGCCGCTTTGCGCATTGCCTGTCAGCGAGACAGCGTTACCTTCTTTGTCTGCTGTAAACTGGAATTCCCCGCCGCTGAAGGCTACTTTTTCGTCGCCTTTCTCATAGTTCAGTGGTTTGAGGGAGAGATCGGAACGGGTATCGCCGCTGTAGCCGATTCGGGAATTAATGACAAATGGCGACTCACCTTTGGCAATATCAAACAGCGGTTTGGTAACGTCGTTATTGACCAGAGTCGTTTTCACGGAGGCCATAGCCGGGACCAGATTCAGTGATTTCAACTGAGCCAGCGGGAATGGACCGTGATCGACGGTTTCATTCAGGACGATACTTTGCCCCGGTTTTAGCCAGGAATCTGCCTGCCCGGCGATTGGTTTCACCACCAATTGCAGTTGGCTATTGAACACCCCGCGCTGGTAGTTTTGATAACTCAGTTCAATGCCCGCCTCAGGGGAGAAACGTTTTAACTGATCGTTTGCCTGTGTCACCATCTCGGCGAGATGCGTTTCAAGTTTCTTACCTGTGTACCAGGCGCCGCCCGTCCAGACGATACCCAGCGCAACTACCACACCCGCAGCTACCAGCGATTTTTTCATTTCGATATCCATAAAATAAAACCAGGCGTTTGAAGACGCCTGGAGGAGTGACATGTCTTTAACACACTACAGCTTAGCAAGAGTTGTTAAAAATATCAGTATCTTGCTATAGCTTGTTATAAACCCGGGCTAAACGACCTGCGCCACTGATGTTAACCGGCGATTCATTCGCGCCAATAAAGGCCGATTCACCCGGTCGCAGAACCAGACGTTGCTCGCCTTTGCTCAGCACGGCTTCACCCTCGATGCAGAACAAAATGGCCGCACTTTGCTGGCTGATATCTGCGCCATTGGTAGTAAGGTCATGCAGGGAGAACGCAAAATCGTCAACCGGGATTGGGAAGTCCAGTTCACCATCAGATTCAACCGGCGTGGTCAGTAACTGGTTTGCTGGCTTGGCGACAAACTTCACGTTGGCGAC
Organism: Citrobacter sp. wls757; assembly: GCF_005280935.1. Lineage (NCBI taxonomy): Bacteria > Pseudomonadati > Pseudomonadota > Gammaproteobacteria > Enterobacterales > Enterobacteriaceae > Citrobacter > Citrobacter sp. wls757. The sequence continues at coordinate 221,955 of NZ_SZWU01000060.1, forward strand.
CAGTTCCGGGATATCAATATATTTTGGTGTCAGTCCGGCACGCAGCACGTTGTCCGAGTTAGCCATCACCTCAAGCGCCACACCTTGCAGGTAAGCGTGCGGAGTTTCGGCAAATAAGAACATAGCCTCGCCTGGATTGAGTTTCACCACATTGAGCAGCAGCGGGGAGAAAAGCCCACTGTCGTTCGGGTAGACGTCGGCGATCAGACGGATGGTTTGCCAGGGTTCACCCTGCTGGCTGTTCAGCGCTGATTTCAGGATCGCCAACGCATGGGATTTCTCCTCATCCTGCATATTCAGCAAGCTGGCGAAAAGATAGCTCAGACGTTCCGCACTCGGTTCTTCCAGGAAATGTGCAATAGCTGGATGTGCGGCGGAAACGGGTTGTAACAATGCAACAATGTCAGAGAACTCGCGGAATGCGTTCATCGCCAGGAAAGGCGTCAAAGCAAATACCAGTTCTGGTTTGTGGTTAGGATCTTTGTAGTTGCGCTCGGCGGCATCCATCGGGATCCCCGCGGCGTTTTCTTTGGCAAATCCAATTTCAGAATTGTGCTTGTTAGGATGAACCTGAATCGAAAGTGGTTGAGCAGCGCAGAGTACTTTAAACAGGAAGGGCAGTTCACCAAAACGTTGCGCTACGGCTTCGCCTAGCAGTGCGGATTTATCGTGCTCGATAACGTCGCGCAGAGCAACCGTCTGACCGTCAGCGCCCAGAACCTGCGAACTGCTTTTCGGATGCGCGCCCATCCACAACTCAGCCATCGGTTGCTGAGTGGGGTTGGCAATGCCATAGAGTTCCGTTAACGCCGTTTTACTTCCCCAGGCGTAGTTCTGCACTGAGTTGATGAGTTTTTGCATTATCAAGCCCTGTTTCAATGTTGAATTTTCTACGGCTATTAAACCAAGAAACCCTGAGGGAAGTAACCTGCACATGTAAAAAGTCGTACTTGTCTCAGTTTTTGTTAAAAAAATGTGTAGGATATGGTGACTCGCTTTTAATACCCTGAGTAATTCCGGTTGCAGAAAGCTCTTCCTTCTACAACCGGATCTGCGGCAGGGAAGCAGGGCAATGGAACATCTGCCCAGAGAATAACCAGACCGAGCAGTAAGTGAGAGCACAATGTCAAACAAACCCTTTCATTATCAGCATCCTTTCCCCCTCAAAAAGGATGATACCGAATACTATCTGCTGACCAGCGACTATGTCTCTGTTGCCGAATTTGAAGGGCAGGAGATTGTTAAAGTTGCACCGCAAGCCTTAACCCTGCTGGCTCGTCAGGCCTTTCATGATGCGTCGTTTATGCTGCGTCCCGCACATCAACAGCAGGTAGCTGATATTCTGCGCGACCCGGAGGCCAGCGAAAACGACAAATATGTGGCCCTGCAATTCCTGCGTAACTCTGACATCGCGGCAAAAGGCATTTTGCCGACCTGTCAGGACACCGGAACTGCGATTATCGTGGGTAAAAAAGGTCAGCGTGTCTGGACCGGTGGGGGTGATGAGGAGGCGCTGGCACGAGGCGTCTATAACACCTACATCGAAGACAACCTGCGCTATTCACAAAACGCAGCGCTGGATATGTATAAAGAGGTGAACACCGGTACCAACCTGCCAGCACAAATCGATTTGTATACCGTCGACGGAGATGAATACAAATTCCTGTGTATTGCCAAAGGTGGTGGTTCGGCGAATAAAACCTATCTGTACCAGGAAACCAAAGCGCTGCTAACACCGGGCAAATTAAAAGATTACCTGGTTGAGAAAATGCGTACGTTGGGCACTGCGGCTTGTCCGCCGTATCACATCGCGTTCGTAATCGGTGGAACATCGGCAGAAGCCACACTGAAAACGGTCAAACTGGCTTCTGCAAAATACTACGACGAACTGCCGACAGAAGGTAACGAACATGGTCAGGCATTCCGCGATGTAGAGCTGGAAAAAGAGCTGCTGATTGAGGCGCAGAATTTGGGGCTTGGCGCGCAGTTTGGTGGGAAGTACTTCGCGCATGATATTCGCGTGATCCGCCTGCCGCGTCACGGCGCGTCGTGTCCGGTTGGTATGGGTGTTTCTTGCTCAGCCGATCGAAATATCAAAGCCAAGATCAACCGCGAAGGTATCTGGATCGAAAAACTGGAGCATAATCCTGGGAAATTTATACCGGAAGAACTGCGCCAGGCGGGAGAGGGGGAAGCGGTGCGCGTTGACCTCAATCGTCCGATGAAAGAGATTCTGGCTCAGCTTTCCCAGTATCCGGTTTCCACGCGTCTGTCGCTCAACGGTACAATTATCGTTGGCCGTGATATTGCGCATGCGAAACTGAAAGAACGTCTGGATAACGGCGAAAGTTTGCCGCAGTATGTTAAAGATCACCCGATCTATTACGCAGGTCCGGCAAAAACGCCGGAAGGCTATGCCTCTGGTTCGCTGGGGCCAACCACTGCCGGACGTATGGACTCGTATGTTGACCAGCTTCAGGCCGCTGGTGGGAGCATGATTATGCTGGCGAAAGGCAATCGCAGCCAGCAGGTGACCGATGCTTGCCATAAACATGGCGGCTTCTATTTGGGCAGTATTGGCGGCCCCGCCGCGGTGCTGGCTCAGGGCAGTATCAAGAGCCTGGAGTGCGTGGAATACCCGGAACTCGGGATGGAAGCCATCTGGAAAATTGAAGTAGAAGATTTCCCGGCATTTATCCTGGTAGATGACAAAGGCAACGATTTCTTCAAGCAAATTCAGACGTCGCAGTGCGCACGCTGCGTTAAGTAACGTCAGCCGCCCT
>NZ_SZWU01000060.1:224773-233408 GCF_005280935.1 Citrobacter sp. wls757
CGGTTTTTTTTTACCGCACGAACCACCAAACGACAGCTTTATCCTCGTTAATACTCATAAGACCAATGCAAATGGGCAATGTCGAAACATAACCTAATCAACTGTTAATGTAAGGAGCAGGTAATGGTAACGGTACGCCGCGAGAATGATTCAATGGGGGCGATTGATGTTCCTGCCGATAAGCTTTGGGGCGCGCAAACCCAACGTTCGCTGGAGCATTTTCGTATCTCTACGGAGAAAATGCCGGTCTCGCTGATCCATGCGCTGGCGCTGACAAAACGCGCCGCGGCAAAGGTTAACCAGGATCTGGGGCTGCTGGCGGAGGATAAAGCCAGGGCTATTATGCAGGCTGCAGATGAGGTGTTGGCAGATAAACACCGCGATGAGTTTCCGCTGGCCATCTGGCAAACCGGCTCAGGCACGCAAAGCAATATGAACATGAACGAGGTGCTGGCAAACCGGGCCAGCGAATTGCTGGGTGGCGTGCGGGGGATGGAGCGAAAAGTACACCCCAACGATGATGTCAATAAAAGCCAAAGCTCGAACGATGTCTTCCCGACCGCAATGCACGTTGCCGCACTGCTGGCGCTGCGTAAATCTTTGATCCCACAATTAAATGTGTTGACCAAAACGCTCAGTGATAAGTCCCACGCTTTCGCCGATATCGTTAAAATTGGTCGTACACATCTGCAAGATGCAACTCCACTTACGCTTGGTCAGGAGATTTCCGGCTGGGTAGCAATGCTTGAACATAACCTCAGACACATTGAAAACAGTTTACCGCATGTGGCAGAACTGGCGTTGGGGGGAACCGCGGTAGGTACCGGACTGAACACTCATCCCGAATACGCCCGCCGGGTCGCGGATGAATTGCGGGTCATTACCTGCGCGCCGTTCGTTACCGCTCCGAATAAATTTGAAGCGCTGGCCACCTGCGATGCCCTGGTTCATGCCCACGGAGCGCTAAAAGGGCTGGCAGCGTCGCTGATGAAAATCGCCAACGATGTACGCTGGCTGGCATCTGGCCCGCGCTGTGGTATTGGCGAAATTTCAATTCCGGAAAATGAACCGGGCAGCTCGATCATGCCGGGTAAAGTCAATCCTACCCAGTGTGAAGCGCTGACCATGTTGTGCTGCCAGGTGATGGGTAACGATGTCGCCATCAATATGGGCGGGGCGTCAGGTAACTTTGAGCTCAACGTCTATCGACCGATGGTCATCCACAACTTCCTGCAGTCGGTACGCCTGCTGGCGGACGGTATGGAAAGCTTCAATCAACATTGCGCGACGGGAATCGAGCCCAACCGTGAACGAATAGATCAACTGCTCAATGAGTCGCTGATGCTGGTGACCGCGCTCAACACCCATATCGGTTACGATAAAGCGGCTGAAATTGCCAAAAAAGCGCATAAAGAAGGGCTGACGCTAAAAGCCTCCGCTCTGGCGCTGGGATATCTAACCGAAGCGGAGTTCGACAGCTGGGTACGTCCGGAGCTGATGGTTGGCAGCATGCGGCCAGGCAGTTAATCCGCAACGTACAGGTGCAGCCGGGGAATAATCAATCTCAACGGCTGCGCCTGAGGTTTAAAGCGATGCTGAACGTTATCGGCATCGTAATTCAGTAACTCGCCGATATCCGGTACGGTCATACCGTTGTCGTTATTAAGCAAAGCAATCAGTGGCGTCGGGCAGGCATATTGCACCTGTTTTTGCTCTCCTTTGTACCAGACACGGGCAATAGGCTGCACTTTTACCGGCCTTTTAATTTTCAGGCGGGCCTGCTGCGGTAAGTCGGCGATATCCTGATATTCGCGTTCAAGCTTCGCCTGCCATTCTTCACGTGTCCAGGGATGTACGCTGCGCGGTGAGGTCAGGCTTTTTTCCAGTTGCTGCAGTACTTCATCACGTTTCAGGTTTTTAATAATGTGCTTGTTAGCCCAGCCGAATCGCAGGGTGGCAGGATCTCTGACAACGGTGAGCGTGCGATAGGCATTCAGTGTAATCAGCCCCGGCAGGTGGCGATGCACCCATTCGAAACGTGCTGCCGGCGCCAGCCCTGACTCTACTGTAACAATGCGCTCGAAGGTGGTTTTCAACTGGTTTATACGCTGGATTTGTTCTTCCAGAGCACATTGCGCCGCATTATCAACCTGGTAGCACAATACACCCGGTAGGCGGACGGCCGCTTTGCTGCTGCGGTTTTCGGACTGCTGCTGAATAAACAGGTGACGGTAATGGCGCAGTGCCAGCGCTTCAGCCTCTTTGCCTAAATGCTGCTTAACATCAATGCTCTGCAGAGGGGCATGCTCTGCCTCTTTGACCACTTCCGGTAACGAGAATACGCGGGCAATCAGCAGCGTCTGCTGCAACAGGTTTTCGTTCAGAAGCGCCAGTTCTTGTTCCATCTGGCGAAAGGTGCCGTTCAGGCGGTCAACGAGATCGTAACGGGCCATAGATTTACCATTTTAGTTACAACATACTTTTTTATAGCACAACATTCACCGCCTGGCCACCGAGCAGAATAGGTCAGGCAGCCGAAATTTCAGGAATGTTATGCCAGACGGGCCAACGGAAAGTAAACCGGGCGCCGCCAAGTTCACTTTCATCACAGACGACCGTCCCTCCCATAGCCAACGCTATTGAGTGGACGATGGCTAACCCAAGCCCACAACCCCCGGTCGCCCGGTCACGGCTGGGGTCAAGGCGTACAAACGGTTCAAAAACCTGTTCGCGAGCGTCTGGTGCAATACCGGGACCGTCGTCTTCCACTACCAGCGTGGCTTGATTGCCGTTCAGCAGCAGACTGGCTTGCACCGTTGACTGGCAATAGCGCAGGGCATTATTCAGCAAATTATCCAGGACCCGCTCCATCAGGCGCATATCCAACGCGCCGTAGTCGCCAGTTTCGAGATGACGTAATTGCACCGCACGGTCAGGATTTACGCTTTGCACATCCTCCAGATGGGTTGTCAACCAAGCAGGCAGGTCCGGTACGCTGAGTTTCAGTTCATTTTGCGGGCGATCCAGGCGGGCGTAGGTCAGTAACTCTTCGATCAACGCTTCCAGTTGGCCGATATCACGATTCAGCGCCTGAGATTCCTGCTCGGTGAGGTTATCACTCATTTCCAGCCGGTAACGTAAACGTACCAGCGGGGTACGAAGCTCATGGGCAATACCATCGATGAGCTGTTTTTTACTGGCGATCAGCGCATTGATATTGTCGGCCATTTGGTTAAACGCTACGCCCAGGCGCTCAAAGCTGGAACCGCTGTCAAAATGAAGGCGTTCACTCAGATGTCCTTCACCAAAACGTTGTGCGGCGGATTCGAGTCTGAGCATTTCCTGCCAGTGCGGGCGCATCCAGATCAGTACCGGGAAGGCCAGTGAGATAGCAATAAACGCCATCAGCGCGATGTCCAGCAAGCGCATTTGATGGAGAAAATAGAGGTAGGGAACCGGACCGACGGCCAGCACATAATGGCTGCGAGGAATGCGTTGAATGAAGGTGTATTGATCGTCAAGTGCCACAATATCGCCTTCGCGCAAACGCTGCATGGTTGGGGCATCCAGTGTGTACTTATTCAGCGGTTCAACGCGCAGGTCAAATGAAAGGTTTAAATCCATCTCCTTCAGCGTCTTACCCCAGTCACGTGGCGGGATTTCGCGTAGTTCACTGCGCATCAGGTACAACGAACTTTTCATCAAATCGTCGAGCGACTGTCTGCCTGCGCGTTCTGCGGTGAATTTGTATACCAGACCGACCAACAGGGTCATCACCAAAAAGCAGACAAACAGCAGGAGGTAAAACTGCACAAACAGTTTCTTCATAAAAAATCACCGAACGCTCAATAAGTTAGCGAGTGCACGTGTCCCACAGGGGAAAAGTGAGCACAGCGGTATCCGCCGATGCGTGGGTTCAGAAAGGTTCTCCGATCACCATCCGGCGTGCTTGTCCACGCAGAGTACACTGTATATCTCTTTTCTGCATTCTTATGGCTCCTACGGGCGCGGAATGACCTTTCGCTGGATCACGCATTGCTTTCTACGCTGTAAGTTAATCAAAATCGGGATGGGGTTGTTCTGGCGTATGTCACGACCGCACCTAAAAGGTTACTTCGTTTCTCAACGTAGATGGTGTTGTTATATTCGTAGTTACCTTCGGGATAGCAAATTCTTATGTTAGTCCCGAGATCCGGATCGTCAACATCAGCCCCCGAACAGCTTTTAGAACTTCCTGTAGCATAGACGTATGTTGCGGTATAGGACGAGGGGACACCTGGAATGAACCAGGTTATCGCCATAACCATGATCACTGAAAACAGCACCATGGCAATGCTGATGCCACCAAATAATTTCAGATAGGTTTGGAAGGGACTTTTTTTCATTATCCCATTACCTACCAGAAATAAGGTAATTAACAATGACACTGCCAGAGAAATAAGCATGAGGTATTTGGATGTGAGCGGGTAGAGAAATGTCGCTCTGTAAATCGTTACCTTCCACCAGTAAAAGAGAAATATTGCGCCGAGAGATGAGACGGTAACAAAAAACAAATATGGATATGAGTATTTTCTCATCCTTGTGACTCCAGAACAATTTCTCCATTTGGGTTTAATAAATTACCATTTGTTTTGAATAATGAAAACGGCTCTCTTGTTTGAATTGTTAGGTACGCCGCAGACCAGAGAATTTGCGCTATCTTTGGGGATATAGGCATAATAATAAAAGGGATATTCTCACCCGTGGCAGGGATGACTGACCTTGCGTATAATGCGTGCCGATAGTTCCTGAAAAGTGCTGTGACTGAAAATATGAATCTCAATCGCTGTTGTTATTCGCTACTCATTTTCGCAGCGGTCGGCTGCATTTTCACCGCTTATCCTCTTGTTATATGGTTTCTACTCGCCAACGTTCTGACGCTGCTGTTATACGGCGTGGACAAAATGGCGGCACGCAAGGACTGGCGCAGAGTGCCGGAATCCACATTGCTGGTGTTTGGCGTTGTGGGCGGATGGGGCGGCGCGATAGCGGGTCAACAAATCTTTCGCCATAAAACACAAAAGCAGCCTTTCAAAACCTACTTTATTATCAGTGTTATAGTCAGTATTTCTGTGATGGGCGTGATTTATAAGTTCTATCCATTTTTACCTTCCTGAGCATGGTTGGTGAATAAACTGCCGGTTTATTTGAGGCAGGAAATATATTTTTCACCTGAACGGCGCACAATCTCATCGGCATTTTGCGTAATATCTTTACCTTCAAATGCGCCGTAAAGTTGCTTAAATTTCACTGTTCTCAGGCGTTGGATGATGTCGCTGACGGTGGCGGCTGGCAACGGTAGCATATTGGGGTAGCTCCACATAAATGAGACTGCATGGGCACCTGGTGTAACTTGAACGATGTCGCCAGAAAGCACCACGCCTTCGTCACGCGCCCAGTGCAGGACGCAGCCGCCAGCAAAGTGCCCGCCGAGACGTATCATCGTGACGTCACGGGTTAACTCAATGGTGTCGCCATCCCAGAATCTAATCCACGGGCTGTCACGCATTACCCACCTTCTGTCGCTGGCATGAAGGTAAATCGGCGCGTTAAATTCCGCAGCCCAGTCCTGCATGGTGGTGTAGTAATGAGGATGCGAAATCGCGATAGCCTTAAGGCCGCCAAGGGACGTTATTAGCGTTTTTGTGGCATCGTCGAGCGTGGCAATGCAGTCCCACAGAATATTTCCTTCTGGGGTACGCACAAGAAACGCGCGCTGATCAATTGCAAAATCAGGAACGGTGCGGATGCTGAGGAGGGTACTGTCGTGTTGCTTCCACTTATTTGTATGCGATGCACACAGGGTGTCAAAATCGATCCATTTCTGCCCGCTTGTGGGGACATATTGACGTTCATCCAGGCAGATATCGCAATGTTCCGGATGGGCGCCAGTTACCTCATAGGATGTTCCACAGGTTTTGCATAACGTGATCATCGTGTCCTCCTCATATACCGAACACAGTCAGCATGGCACACAGATACACAAGGATGTGCCTGTTAGTGCTCTACCCGATAAGTCAGTGATGATGGAAGTGGGGGTTGTGGCTCAACCAAAAGAAAACAGGAATAATGCCAACACGGATCCTTTTGATTACCATCTTCCAGAGAAAAATGAGGATATTGTTTGGAAAATCGTCTGTTCAACACCTGGCTCAACCGTTGGGGGCTCACTCCAGATGGTGAACCGTTTGAAACGCACACATCGCAGCTTTTGCCTGTGGTGGTGGTCAAGGACGGGCAGAAAGCCATACTAAAGATCACCGATGATGACAGTGAACGGATCGGCTGTGAACTCATGGTCTGGTGGAACGGAAATGGCGCAGCGAAAGTACTTGCTCATGCAGCAGGGGCGATTCTGCTGGAACGTGCGACAGGGACAGAGTCTTTAGCGGACATGTCCTGGACTGGCAACGATGCGCAGGCCTGCCGCATTATTTGCCATGCAGCCAGTAGACTCCATCTCTCCCGAAATGCGTCTACGCCTGCGTTAACACCTCTGCACCATTGGTTTCGCGATCTGGCTCCTGCCGCGAAAAAGCATGGCGGTATCCTGACGCGTTGTGCTGCGGTGGCAAACTTACTGCTATCTTCACCCCATGATGCAGTCGTATTACATGGCGATCTACACCACGGCAATATTCTTGATTTCGGAACGAGAGGATGGCTGGCTATCGATCCCAAAGGGCTGGTGGGCGAGCGTGGCTTTGATTACGCCAATATCTTTACTAACCCCGATCTTGCCGAACCTACCAGACCTGTCGCCATTGAGCCTGAAAGATTCACGCAACGAGTCAACATTGTGTCTGAAATCGCCAGAATTGAACGGCAGCGTTTACTGATGTGGATTGTTGCCTGGTGTGGGTTGTCGTCCGTCTGGTTTCTGCAAGAGGGTGACAGCGCAACGGTACCTCTGCGTATTGCGGAGCTAGCGATGGCAGAACTTGCTTCAGGTGGTAATCAATTTTGATCTACGACACTGGGTTAGTAATTCTTAAGAGTTATCATTAGCCTGGTAAACGTTGTATTAATCAATCAATGAACGGCGGTGTGGTGTGTTGTTGAGCGAAAATTTGACAGGCCGGAAACAATGAACGCATTGTTTTCATTATTAAAAAAACGCCCGAATATTCTTTTGTTGATGGTCTTACTCATCGGGGCAAACATCGTAGCGTGGCTGTGGGCTTTCACCGCGTTTAGCAACAATACTTCCTTACTGGCATTGAGTCTGATTGCGTGGTGCTATGGTTTGCGCCATGCCGTTGATGCCGATCATATCGCCGCGATAGACAGCGCGACGCGTAAACTCATGCAGCAGAAAAAACGTGCCCTGACAACGGGGGCCTGGTTTTCTCTGGGACACTCTACCATTGTGGTGCTAGCCAGCATTGGCATTGCGCTAACTACCAGCGTGTTTAAGCAACATATGGCATGGTTTCAGAATGTCGGTGGTCTGATCGGAACTACGGTTTCTGCCGTATTTTTGCTGATTCTGGCTGCCATCAATCTCATTATTTTCTGCCAGGTCTGGAAGGCATTCCGCCATCTTAAACGCACCGGTACTTACGATGGCACTACGGAAGACATTACAGTTTCAGGCCCTCTGAACTGGCTTTTCCGCTCAGCGTTTCGGCTGGTAGGTAAAGACTGGCATATGTATTTTGTCGGCTTTCTGTTTGGTCTGGGTTTTGATACCGCCACTGAAATTTCTCTGCTGGGAATTTCTGCTTCAAGCGCGTCCAGCGGCATGTCGATTTGGTCAATTCTCGTATTCCCGGCGCTGTTTACCTGCGGTATGGCGTTAATTGATTGTCTCGACAGTATTCTGATGGTTGAGGCCTATGGATGGGCGTTCAATAAGCCGCAACGTAAGCTCTATTACAATATGACCATTACCGGGACTTCCGTGATTGTTGCGCTATTTATTGGCGGGCTGGAGGCGCTGGGACTTCTCTCTGACGCGTTTTCGCTTCAGGGTGGTTTGTGGGATACCGTCAGCAATTTGAGTGACCATATGGGGAATGTCGGATTTGCGATTATTGGCGTCTTTATCGGCTGCTGGATTATCTCCGCCGTAAACTACCGTTGGAAAAAATACGACGGACTGACGTTTAGTTAGCTATCAATGTGACAGTGTAACGCCAGGTAATTAAGAGGGTCGATCAAAGTGACCGGCCCGGTTGGATTACTTATGAGGCTCGTCGTCCCAGGCGTGCGGTGCGAACAGATAACCTTTGTTGCGTACCGTTTTGATTCGATAGGGTTCAGTCGCGTTATCGAGCAGTTTTTTGCGTAAGCGGGAAATCGCGACATCAACGCTGCGATCCATACCGTCATAACTTACGCCACGCAGGTTTTTTAGCAACGCATCACGGTCCATAATCTGCCCGGCATGGGTTGCCAACTCCCACAGTAATTCAAAATCAGCGGTGGAAAGAGAGATTTGCTCGCCGCCGAGCAGCACGGAGCGGTTGGTGGGATCGATAGTGAGTGTGCCAAAGCGCAGCGTTGTGTGCGGTGTGATGGTTGCCGCTTGAATGCCTTTAGACTGTGCTGAGTGTTCATTCTGGCGCAGGTGCAGGCGCAGGCGAGCCAGCAG
>NZ_SZWU01000060.1:233474-239394 GCF_005280935.1 Citrobacter sp. wls757
GCGCCCATTTCCAGCGCCAGGATATGGTTCATGTCGCTGTCCAGCGAGGTGAGCAGAACAATCGGGCCTTGCCAGCGTCCGCGTAAATCGCGGCAGATAGTCATCCCGTCTTTGCCCGGCAGCATGATATCTAATAACACCAGATCGGGTTGAACGTGCAGGATTTTCTCCTCGGCCAAATCACCACGAGGTTCAAGGATAACCTCAATATCATGCCGGGCCAGATAGGCTGCAATCAGTGAGCCAACTTCGGGATCATCTTCAACAAATACGATGGTGTTCATATCATTCATTTTGAATATAAAACGCCAACATACACCGCCCCGGTTTTTCCTTCCATTAATCTTTTCTAAACAAGAACGCTTCCGTTATGCTAGAGGCTGATGTTATTGATGTGTTAAGGCAGAGTGATGGGACTCGTTATAAAAGCGGCGCTCGGTGCGCTGGTGGTGGTGTTGATAGGTTTGCTGGCGAAAACAAAGAATTACTATATTGCTGGATTAATTCCACTGTTCCCGACGTTTGCGTTGATTGCCCACTACATCGTGGCCAGTGAGCGTGGGATCGAGGCGTTACGTACAACCATTGTATTCAGTATGTGGTCGATTATTCCCTATTTTGTCTACCTTGTTTCACTGTGGTATTTCACCGGTTTTATGCGCTTACCTATCGCGCTCGGCGGTGCAGTAGTGTGCTGGAGCCTGAGCGCGTGGTTGCTGATCTTTTGTTGGATCAAACTGCACTAACGCAGATGGCGCCCGCCATCAAGGGCAAAACTACGTCCGGTGACAAAACAACTGGTTAGTAGGTAGTCAATTAAATCAATGACCTCTTTTTCACCAGGCGCGGTTTTCATCAGTGATTTGTTTAGTGCCTGCTGGCGATACTCTGCATCGTCGCCCTCGTTAAACAGGATAAGTGAGGGGGCAATCGCGTTCACTTTCACTTCCGGTGCCAGTTTGCGCGCGAACGAGCGGGTCATATTATCCAGCGCCGCTTTGCTGGCAGCATAAGCAATGTGTTTGTCGCTGCCACGCTCCACAACATAATCCGTAAAATGAATGATGTCGCTGGCTGCGTGCCCATGACCGCGTAGCAATCCTTCCAGCGCGTGGTTGAGCAGGTAGGGCGTATTGACGTGGATCTGCACCATACGTGACAGTACTTCGCTAAGCGGTGTGCCGGGTTTTTCGGCGACCCAGGCGCTGGCATTATGCACAATGGCGCGCAAGCCATCCGTCTGCGCTTTGACCTCATCAGCAAAGGCCAGTACGCCTTCATCCGTGGAAAAGTCAGCCGGGATACAAATCGCGCCCGCTTCTCGCAGGCCGTCAATGGCAGGATAGTGAGTTCGGTAGCTGACGATAACTGGCTGTTTTTGGTTCAGAAAGTGCCATGCGACGGCGAGGCCGATACGACGACCACCTCCGGTGATAAGAATTGGCAAAGGAGGTTTTTTACCCATTGTTATACTCAGGCTCCGTTAAAAACAGCATCTTACAAGAAAAAGGGTGTAAGTGGTGTAGTGATCAGTACAAACTCATGTGTACACAGTAGCACACAGGAATAAAGTCGTTGGGGTTTGTTACAGCATCCTGATTTAGCGGCGAGCACATTTTAGTCGGGCTATAGTCGAAGGAGTAATAGAGAGAGGGGGATTAACGTAATAGAATGATTAGTCATTAAAAAAGGGAACCAGAAAACAGGCTCCCCATTGTAGCTATGTTTTCCTAAGCTCTCTCAGTTTATCCATTATTTTATTGAATTCTTCTGTGAACTTTCTGTGATCTCTTTCTTCTGCTTCTTGCATAATACGAGCGGCTTCAAGCCTTCTTGCTTCAATCAATCTTTGTTCTCGTTCTTTAATCTGAATCTTCAATCTCTGTTCAAATTCTGATATGTCGATAGAAGCAACAATCACCGGATTCTCTAAGAGTTGGTAGAGTGGGGAAAATAAATCTGAATACTGATCTACAGCGTCTTCTGGCGGTGGTGAACGATAGAAGGTTAAACCTTTTCTCCATCGTGATAGTTGTGCATAGTTCAGCTTAGGTTTCTTGCCTGTGCCTTCATACGCCTCTTTCACAGCATCTAACACAGCGGCAGGTTTTACGTCCTTGCTTATCTTTAACGCTTCTTTCATTCGGCGTTCTTGTGGCTGTGTGCTGTCTCCGAGTAAGATCAGATTTACGTTCTTCATTGTCTACCCTTAAATGATTAAGGAAGCATGATAATACACACAGCCTCTTGTGTTCAATCTGATGGCTTCCAATTAGGAAAGATAGCCATCATCATCTCTATTGCTTTCTGTTTTGCCCGTGTTGCTGCCTTCTCTGCAAAGGCTTTTAGTTCAGCTTGTGATTCTTCTTCGATACGTTCGACGATACCCGCAAAAATGGCTTTCTGATTGTCCTCAGAAGCGATAGAAGCAATAACCTGATTTTGTTGCTGTGACGCTCTCAGTTCCGCTGTGAGACGGGCAACTTCTTCCTTTAGCTTTTCTTCTGTGCTCTTACTGGGGGACTGCTGAAATCGTGCGGGAATTTCTCCGAGATCATCGGCGAAAAACTTGTTTAACCATCGCTCTTGTAAACGGCAGCCAGCAGATGCATTTAACCATTTGAGGAAAAAACGGAGATTTACATGACCTTCTTTTACAGCAAGGCGTAGCTTTTCTAATTCAATACCACGCTGAACAGAGACACCTGCTTCATTGTTTGGCTTCTTGAATGGTTCAAGATCAATAAGTTTTAGAAAATCTGCTGCTGTTAAAACTGACATAATTATTTCCTCTAAAAAGGCTGGATTGCTCCAGCCTCATTTAGTTTAGATATTCCAATACAAGATGACACTATCACCGAGTTTATCGTTATACACGGTAGTCGCTGGAGTGGCTGGGGTAATCGTTGATGCTGGAACAACGTGAACCACGACAGGAGGATTTACAGGCGTCGCAGGAGTCAGAGGAGTTACGGGTACAACGTGTACGACAACAGGAGTTGGTTGTGGCGGAGTGATATCGGTGATTGTTTTCACTTCACCCGTTTTCAGATTTTCTGCCTTCTCTGCATAGTGACTAGGGCCATATGCCCCAACAGTTGCTATGCCAAGTGAGTTGACTGAAGTTTCGATTGCATAACCATCTTCTTTAGCTACGCCCTTAGAGAAACCATACCCAACAGTCTCATTTCCAACATAACCACGAAGGTGAGTGATTGTGAGATCACCTTCTTTCACCATAACATTATGAGTACGCATGGTTGGTGCAATCACTGTTGATGCTACACGAGTCAGGTCAGCATTTTTGAGCGCGTGGGTAGTTTTCACTGCGTTGGATACATCGTTGTATGCAGTGACTGTACCAATAGCCTCATCACCTTCTTTAGTGCCGTGAATCGACAGGCCGCCAACACCTTCAACATAGCTATGATCGGAGAAATGCGTTACATCACCGTTCGTCACGTCAACCGTGTGGGAACGCATTTCAGGCGACACAACAGTTGATGCTGTTTTGGTCACACCATCACGAGTAACTGTTGAGGTACGAACCACACCTGTTTCTTGACTGATTGTGGTTGTCGCAGAATATTGTTCATTAACACCGTTGTAGGCAATGTTTTTAGTAACGACACCATCTTTCACACTGATGGAACGTGTCGTGTTATCTGCAATGGGGTGATCGCTCATATTGATGGAGCCTTTAGAGAATCCTGTGAAGCCACCACCTGCATTCATGCGCTCCGCAAAGTGACCACCAAACGAATGACCACTAAAAGCATGACCAATGTTACCACCATGGCCATGGCCACCAAAATTGTGACCGCCCATACCTCCATGGCCACCGTGACCATGAGCAAAAGCAGACATTGGAAGAACTATTAATACTGCAACCACTGATTTCTTAAACATTTTAATACTCCATTTAGGATTAATAGGGGGTGTCATCATTAATTCTTTATTTATCATTTTGTTTGTCCTTCAATGACTAAATACTGCCGACTACATAATTAATCGATGCAGTAACAGCTATTAATAAACCTTTTTTATTTCCGACATAATTGACGAGGGGAGTGTAGCTGGTGGGACCAGCGCACGGGTTGCATTATCATCAAACACAAATACCAACACAACTGCATGATAAACTCAACACAAGATAAAGCACAAATAGTTAATTGCGTGATGATTAATTGTTCTTTTATTTATCCATATATTATGATGTGTATGTGTTCGTTAAGTGTTTCTTTTTTATCTTTTATCAATATGAAAAGTGAACAAAGAATTGAGAAGGTTATGATGTGTTTCTGTATGTTATGTTGTGATTCATAAGAAGATAAAGCAGGTGATCGTGACTGACTGTTGCGCCGTAAAGCAGTTTGCGATTGTGAAGTGTAGAAAGAATAACTCGAACTCAATAGGGGGATCACACCTTGTGATGAGTCATCATCTGGAGAGCCGTGATAAGCGCTTCACACGCAGCAACAAATAGTGTGGGGGCAAGCATGAAGGGAGAGCGATTATTTTCGATTAATCAGCGTTAACCATGATATCCCGATAATCCTTTATCAGGATATTCATAGTCTGATATTTTCCGAAGCCAGCGATGGGTATAACGTTAGCCTATCAGCATCCAGGTAGCTGGCACAGCAGCAACAAGCAACAGGCCGATCAGCGCCATCTCCTGGCGTTTTAATACGTTTTCATGCGTGTGCGTTTTACGGGCATAAAGGAAAACCAACAGCCCTGGCGCATACAACACTACAGACAGCAGCAGATGCATCGGACCTGACGCATACAATAACCAGATGCCATAAATACTCGCACCGATACCGACAGCCTTATGAATCGGACGGGTGGCAATTTTTAACAGAAATGCGCCGACCAGCAAATAGGGCACCAGAATCATCTCTGAGGCGATTGTCAGTAACGTATTGTAGTCGGAGCCTGTGAGCCAGATTAGCACAAGGCAGATTTGTACACAGATGTTGGTTAACCACAGCGATGCCGATGGCGCACCCTGTGCATTCTGTCGCGCAAAAATACGCGGAAACGCTTTGTGCGTGGAGGCGAGGAACGGCACTTCCGCCGCCATAATCGTCCAGCTTAAATAGGCACCGCACACGGAAACAATCAGACCCGCGGCAATAATAATTTCGCCCCATGGCCCCATCATTTTAACCATCAGACCGGCCATTGATGGATTGCGGATCTCTGCCAGTTCTGGCCGCGCGACAACGCCGAGGGATAGCAGGGTGACTAACAGGTAAACGCCCAGTGCGGCGAGTACAGCTAACAGCGTGGCGCGACCAACATCGCGTTTATTTCTGGCGCGGGCAGATACCACCACCGCGCCTTCCACACCAATGAAAACCCACAGGGTGATGAGCATGGTGTTTTTGACCTGCTCCCAGACAGGCACGCCCAACGCGACGCCGGTAAAATCGAGAGTAAAGGTGTCGAGCTTAAACAGCATGAACGCCAGCACGATAAAGAGGCCTAGCGGCAATAGTTTTGCCAGAGTAGCGACCAGGTTAATGCTGGCCGCGGTTTGTACTCCCCGCAACACCAGAAAATGGACTATCCATAACAGTACCGATGCGCCGACAATCGACTGCCAGGTATTACCGTCGCCGAACAGACGTAATTCCGGTGTGTCGGTAAAGAAACTGAGCGCAGAGAAGACGATGACCAGATACGAAACGTTAGCGATAACAGCGCACAGCCAGTATCCCCACGCAGAGCAGAAGCCAATCAACTCGCCGAAACCTTCACGTGCATAGGTGAAGATACCGCCGTCCAGTTCAGGACGGATACGCGTCAGGATCAGCATGGCAAAGGCGAGCAAAAGAATACCCGCACCGGTAATCGCCCAACCAATCAGTAATGCAGCCGGGCTGGCTACTGCCGCCATATTTTGTGGCAG
>NZ_SZWU01000060.1:239429-243945 GCF_005280935.1 Citrobacter sp. wls757
GCCAGCGCCGAGCATTGAGCTTAAAACCAGCGCGGTCAGTGCGCTCAGACCCAATTTCTTTTCCATTTGTATCCAGTTACAAAAACGAGAGTGAGAGAATAATTATTTTGGCAAACCGCATAAAAATGGTGAAAGCCACTAAGGCGCGGGATTTTACGGAGAGAAGAGAACGCATGCAATGGGGATAGAGAGATTTGTGACTAATAGTGTGAAAAGTTGTCTTAATACTGCTGTTTTTGTTTTATCTGGAAACAGAACTGCGCGAAATTATCAGGTCTACAAGGACTGTAGACCTGATAAGGCATTGGGTATTACTTATACAGATCGGCGCTGATCGTCACGTTGTTACCACGTTCTGACCACTGGCGGGTAATGTGATAGTACTTCGCGCCTTTCTTCGCTGCGCGTTTTGCTACCTGATAAGAGACTTCCGTCATGTTGCCGTAGTTACCGGTGAACTTGATGCTGTCGAACGGTACCATCATGGCGGCGGTCGCTTTGTTCAGCTCTTCAACTTTGGTTCCATCCGGCAGCGTGACAGTGTAACGTCCGCCTTTGGTGGATTGCGTTTCGAAGAAGCGGCCAACTTCAGCACTCGGAGAAGCGGTAGTTGCTACGCCCGGGATCTCAACTTTCTTCGCGGCTTCGCCACCTGCTGCTAATGCGGCACGACCAGCATCTGAATCTGCTGGGATCGCATCAGGGCTTTGTACAATGCGTTTTTTCGCATCAGCTTTATAGATGAATGCAGTAATACGCTGGTTGCCGCCCTGGTTGGCATCGACCTGACGCACGATATAGAAGGAGTAAGCACCTTTCTCTTTCGCTGCTTTGGTGATGGCATCGTTTACTTCAGGCTGGCTACGGTAGAAACCTTGCACTGTAACGGTGTCGTAAGGTTCTATCAGAACGGCCTGATCTTTTGGCAATTCCATAACGCCGTTAATGACACGGTTTTTTGACGCTTCCGCTTTTTCAGCGTCGGCTTTATAGACGTCGGCAACAACGCGCCAGTTACCGCCGCTGCCAAAATCTGAGGTATCAACAACATAAAAGGAGGCTGCACCGTCTTTATCTGCACGGCGTGAAACGGCAGCAACCGCATCACCGATAGCATTAAAACGACCGGTGACCACAATGCGGTCATAGGGTTTCAGGGCAGCCGCTTGCTCCGGCGTCAATTCTGTTGCTGCATTTACAGAAAAAGCAGTCGCAGAAATTAGTGCGGACGCCAGGAGAGTGTTCTTAAGCTTCATAAAAATAATCCTTCGCCTTGCGCAAACCAGGTACTGGTATTGTTATTGACTAGAAACGTCGCTGATTATTGCATTTAAATTGTGTCAGTGTCTGCGTCATTTTTCACTCATCGTGTCACGTTAGGTAACAACAGCGATAACATTTTGTGATATGCCGAAAATTTCGGCGTTTGGTGACCAAAACTGATAAAGCAGTTGAATTTCATAAGTTAATTTAATGTTAATCAATTGTTTTTGGCAGGTGGGTAATCATGTTTTGCCGCTTCGCTTGAGCGAATTATCAGCCTTTGGGGGCTATTTTTAGGGCATTTTATCTGTCTGAGGTTCGATTCATCTCTATTTCGCGAATTTCATAATAAATACTGTTTTTTGGCGCTAGATCACAGGCGTCATTTTCAGTAGGTTATACAGAGTTTGTTACTGTTTTATTTTATTGAGGTAACACTGACCTCTTTCGAGAGTGCGCGCATGCCTCGTGCGAACATTGATAAACCATCATCATAATTACAGATGGAAGGGAACATTATGCGAATTGGCATACCAAGAGAACGGTTAACCAATGAAACCCGCGTTGCAGCCACGCCGAAGACGGTTGAGCAGCTGCTTAAACTGGGTTTCAGCGTCGCGGTTGAAAGCGGTGCAGGTCAACTGGCGAGTTTTGACGATAAGGCGTTTGTACAAGCAGGCGCAGAAATTGTTGATGGAAATGCAGTCTGGCAGTCAGAGATCATCCTGAAGGTCAATGCGCCGGAGGAGGCGGAAATTCCGTTACTCAATCCGGGCACGACGCTGGTGAGTTTTCTTTGGCCCGCGCAAAACCCTGAGCTGCTGCAAAAACTTGCAGAGCGCAACGTGACGGTCATGGCGATGGACTCCGTGCCGCGTATTTCGCGCGCACAGTCGCTGGATGCCTTAAGCTCGATGGCGAACATCGCCGGGTATCGCGCTATTGTTGAAGCTGCACATGAATTCGGTCGCTTCTTCACCGGCCAGATCACCGCCGCAGGCAAGGTTCCACCTGCCAAGGTCATGGTGATTGGTGCGGGTGTGGCAGGTCTTGCGGCGATCGGTGCGGCAAACAG
The DNA here is from genome assembly GCF_005280935.1 of Citrobacter sp. wls757. Classification (NCBI taxonomy): domain Bacteria; kingdom Pseudomonadati; phylum Pseudomonadota; class Gammaproteobacteria; order Enterobacterales; family Enterobacteriaceae; genus Citrobacter; species Citrobacter sp. wls757. The sequence continues at coordinate 241,768 of NZ_SZWU01000060.1, forward strand.
CCTGGGCGCTATCGTGCGCGCTTTTGATACCCGTCCGGAAGTGAAGGAACAAGTGCAGAGTATGGGCGCAGAGTTCCTTGAACTGGACTTTAAAGAAGAAGCGGGCAGCGGCGATGGCTATGCCAAAGTGATGTCCGAAGCGTTCATCAAAGCTGAAATGGAACTCTTCGCTGCGCAGGCGAAAGATGTCGACATTATCGTTACCACAGCGCTGATTCCGGGCAAACCGGCCCCGAAACTGATCACTCGTGAAATGGTCGATTCGATGAAAGCGGGCAGCGTAATTGTCGATCTTGCCGCGCAAAACGGCGGTAACTGCGAATATACCGTGCCTAATCAGGTGACCACCACCGAGAACGGGGTGAAGGTTATCGGCTATACCGATCTGCCTGGCCGTTTGCCAACGCAATCTTCCCAGTTGTACGGCACAAACCTCGTCAACCTGCTCAAACTGTTGTGCAAAGAGAAAGACGGCAATATCACTGTCGATTTTGACGACGTGGTTGTGCGTGGTGTCACGGTGGTTCGTGATGGTGAAATCACCTGGCCTGCGCCGCCGATCCAGGTTTCTGCTCAGCCGCAGGCAGCGCCAAAAGCCGCACCTGCGCCGAAAGAAGAGAAAAAACCTGTCTCTCCGTGGCGCAAATATGCGCTGATGGCGCTGGTAGTGATTTTGTTTGGCTGGCTCGCCGACGTCGCGCCGAAAGAGTTCCTTGGTCACTTTACGGTGTTCGCGCTTTCCTGCGTGGTGGGTTACTACGTGGTCTGGAATGTGTCACATGCGTTGCATACTCCGCTGATGTCTGTGACTAACGCCATCTCGGGGATTATCGTGGTTGGGGCGTTATTGCAAATTGGCCAGGGTGGCTGGGTGAGTTTCCTGAGCTTTATCGCGGTGCTTATTGCCAGCATTAATATTTTCGGTGGCTTCACCGTGACTCAGCGCATGCTGAAAATGTTCCGGAAAAACTAAGGGGTAACATATGTCTGGAGGATTAGTTACAGCTGCATACATTGTTGCCGCGATCCTGTTTATTTTTAGTCTGGCGGGGCTTTCGAAACACGAAACCTCTCAGCAGGGTAACAACTACGGCATCGCCGGGATGGCGATTGCGCTGATTGCTACGATTTTTGGCCCGGATACCGGCAACGTTGCGTGGATCCTGGTAGCGATGATCATCGGCGGCGCGATTGGTATTCGTCTGGCGAAGAAAGTCGAAATGACCGAGATGCCGGAGCTGGTGGCGATTCTGCACAGCTTCGTTGGTCTGGCTGCGGTACTGGTGGGTTTCAACAGCTACCTGTATCACGATACGGGCCTGGAGCCGATTCTGGTGAACATTCACCTGACGGAAGTGTTCCTGGGTATCTTCATCGGTGCGGTGACCTTTACCGGTTCTGTGGTGGCCTTTGGCAAACTGCGCGGCAAGATCTCCTCTAAACCGCTGATGCTGCCGAATCGTCACAAAATGAACCTGGCGGCGCTGGTTGTTTCTTTCCTGCTGCTGGTGGTGTTTGTTCGTACCGAAAGCGTGGGCCTGCAGGTTCTGGCGCTGCTGGTGATGACCATTATTGCACTGGCTTTTGGCTGGCATCTGGTGGCGTCCATCGGTGGGGCAGACATGCCGGTTGTTGTTTCAATGCTTAACTCCTATTCAGGATGGGCGGCAGCAGCGGCGGGCTTTATGCTGAGCAACGATCTGCTGATCGTTACCGGTGCGCTGGTCGGTTCTTCTGGTGCGATCCTGTCTTACATTATGTGTAAGGCGATGAACCGTTCATTTTTCAGCGTTATTGCGGGCGGCTTTGGTTCTGACGGTTCTTCTACCGGGTCTGATGAAGAAGTGGGTGAACATCGTGAGATTACTGCGGAAGACACAGCAGAAATGCTGAAGAACTCGCACTCCGTGATCATCACCCCGGGCTACGGCATGGCAGTGGCTCAGGCACAGTATCCGGTCGCGGAAATTACTGAGAAACTTCGCGCGCGCGGCATCAAAGTGCGTTTTGGTATTCACCCGGTAGCAGGGCGCTTGCCAGGTCATATGAACGTGCTGCTGGCGGAAGCCAAAGTACCTTATGACATCGTGCTGGAAATGGATGAGATCAACGATGATTTCGCTGATACCGATACCGTGCTGGTCATTGGTGCCAACGATACGGTAAACCCGGCTGCGC
>NZ_SZWU01000060.1:244003-248909 GCF_005280935.1 Citrobacter sp. wls757
ATGCCGGTGCTGGAAGTGTGGAAAGCGCAGAACGTAATTGTGTTCAAACGTTCAATGAACACTGGCTATGCAGGTGTGCAGAACCCGCTGTTCTTTAAAGACAACACCCATATGCTGTTTGGCGATGCCAAAGCCAGCGTGGATGCGATCCTGAAAGCGCTGTAATTGCCAGTAAAAGTAAGACGGCCTCTGCGGAGGCCGTTTTTTTAAACATCCAGTTTACGTTGGGTGATCCATTCCACACGAGCCGGATCGCGATGCGAGAAGAACGCGCTGGTTCCGCTGTCCATCGCGGCAATTTGCGTCATCTCTTCCGCCGTTAGGGCAAAGTCCAGCACCTGAATATTCTCGGCCATCCGCGTTTTACGCACGGTTTTCGCCAGCGAAATAATCCCACGTTGATAAATCCAACGCAGCACGACTTGACCAACGCTTTTGCCATATTTTTCACCAATAGCCGATAAGACCGGGTTCTGAAACAGGTCATTGCGTCCTTCAGCGAACGGCGCCCAGGCTTGCGGTTGAATATTCCGGCTCTGCATCCAGGCTACGGCATGCGGTTGCTGATGAAAAGGATTCACCTCAATCTGGTTAACGGCTGGAATAATGCGGTTGAAAGCGATTAAATCCGCCAGACGATCCGGATGAAAGTTACTCACGCCAATCGCGCGGATTTTCCCTTCTTCATATAATTCTTCCATCGCGCGCCAGGCACCGTGCACATCGCCATAGGGCTGATGAATCAAATAAAGGTCAATATAATCCAGTTGAAGCCGTTGCAGAGAACGTGCGAATTGCGCCTTTGCGCCTGCATAGTTGGTATCCTGTAACCACAGTTTGGTAGTCACAAAAAGCGCCTCGCGGGGGACTCCGCTTTGCTTAAGTGCATTGCCGACCTGAGTTTCATTCTGGTAGGAGGCTGCGGTATCAATCAGGCGATATCCTGTATCGATGGCATCCCGTACGGCTTGCTCACATTCGCTGGCATCAGTCATTTGATAAACGCCAAATCCGAGCAGGGGCATCTCAACTCCGTTATTCAGAACTGTTGTATTCATTGGGTTCTCCTGAGCATCATCGTTGCATTGGCTGCAGATTAGCAAATCTGTGTTGATACGATTAGTCTGTGAAATTCGCATGGACCTATGAGTAGAATTCATTTCTGAAAGGCAATTGTTGGAAGTCAGTCACAAAATATGACGCATATGATTTCACCATTCATGATTTCAGTTCATAAACTCATGCGGTTTTAACCGTCTAATCACGGCAATACGTTGTCTATATACTGCGACCTGACTTTTTAGAACATGACAGGGCACTATGCGTACACGTGAACATGCTTCACCGGTAACTACCGCAAGCCAGACCGGTCTTACTTTTATTCTGATCCTCAGTGGCCTGATGGCCTTTACATCGCTTTCTACCGATATTTATCTTCCAGCAATGCCGACGATGGCCGAGGATTTACATGGCAATGTTGAGCTGACGATTACTGGTTTCTTAATTGGTTTTACTATCGCACAGTTGATTTGGGGGCCGATTAGCGATCATATGGGGCGGCGCAAGCCGCTGTTTATCGGCATGGTGCTATTTATCATTGGTTCCGCAGGGTGTGCGCTGTCTACAAGTATCACGCAAATTGTTTTCTGGCGGGTATTTCAGGCGCTTGGAGCCTGTACCGGGCCTATGCTGGCGCGAGCGATGATCCGCGATCTCTTTGCACGTACTCGTGCGGCGCAAATGCTCTCGACCCTGGTGTTGGTTATGGCGATTGCGCCAATCGCCGGACCGTTGATTGGCGGGCAAATTATTCGCCTGAGCACCTGGCACTCTATTTTTTGGCTGCTGGTGGTGATTGGTGCGCTGATGTTTATCTCCCTAAACTGGCTGCCCGAAACATTGCCGGAAGATAAACGGGTGAAAGCCTCTTTGGCTGGCGCATTTCGTAATTACCGCTCGTTGTTAACGAATGGGCGTTTTATGCGCTATACCCTGAGCCTGACGTTTTATTACGTCGGTGCGTACGCGTTTATTACCGGGTCACCGTTTGTTTATATTAGCTATTACCATGTTGATCCACAGCATTACGGCTGGTTGTTTGCGCTAAACATTATCGGTGTTATGGCGATGAGCGTGGTTAACCGTCGTCTGGTTCAACGACACGCTCTGGAACAACTGCTGAAATATGCGACGATGCTGGCGGCGCTGGCCGCAGTGGCGCTTGCACTGCTGGTTAAGCTGGAGTCAGGCGGAATTGTTGCCATTATCGTTTCCATTTTTCTGCTGTTCTCGATGAATGGCATTATTGCCGCGACGTCGACTGCTGCGGCGTTGGACGCGGTACCGAACATTGCGGGTTCAGCTTCGGCGCTGATTGGCGCGTTGCAATATGGCAGCGGTATTATCTCATCGTTGCTGCTGGCCGCCTTCAGTGATGGCACGCCCTGGACCATGGCGTGGATAATAGCGCTATTTACGCTGTTAAGCGCCGTTTTGGCTTTCCGCGTGAAACGATAAAGGAAATGCCCCGTAATGGCGGGGCGAAAACTCATTCTTTGTTCAGATCGCTAAGCAGCACGGCAATGCTTTGACCGCCGTTGGTTTGCTCAAGCGCGATTTTCACGATGATGGTCAGCGGCACAGAAAGCAGCATCCCCACGGGACCGAGCAACCAGCCCCAGAAGATTAACGACAGAAATACCACCAGCGTAGACAGCCCCAGCCCGCGGCCCATGATCCGCGGCTCGAGGATATTCCCGAATACCAGGTTGATGACCAGATAGCCTGCCAGAACCACCAGCGCATCGTAAAGACCGCTGAATGCCAGCACCTGAGCGATAGGGGGAATGGCTGCCAATACAGAACCGATATTAGGGATGTAGTTCAGGGCGAAGGCCAGTAATCCCCAGACAAAGGCAAAGCGCACATCCAATGCAGCAAGCATGCCCCAGGCGACCAACCCGGTCACAATGCTGATTGCCGTTTTAAGCACCAGATAGTGGGAGACGCTGTCGATGGCGCGTTGAATCGCCGCCATACCTTCAATGGGGCGACTCATCATTTGTTTGAGTTTGTTGGGCAGTTGCGGTACTTCCAGTAGCATAAAAACTACAGTCAGTAGCAGTAAAAATATCGATGACATAGCATTTGAAAGCTGCGCCAGTAAATTGGTCACCAGCGTCATTGCCGCGTTCGGATCGATATATTTGACGAGCTCGTCCACGGTAACGCCGATCCCTGCGCGTTGTAACCATGGTTCAAGATTTTTCAGTGGGATAACCAGTGAAGAGCGATATTGCGGTAGCGTTCGCGCAAGTTCATTTAAGGATGTACCTAAATACGCCAACAGCAGCACCATTAACATTACAATAATAACGATAAGCAATGACACCGCAATTACGCGCGGTATGCGAAGCTTGACCATCCGCTGCACCACGGGATTGAGCACAACGGCTATAAATAACGCCAGAATAAAGGGGACGATGATATCTGCGGCAAAGCGAATACCGCTCAGGATGATAACCAGCATGCCCAGCATAATTACTATTTTTAGACCGTTAAGCGTGATGATCGGTTTCGCCATGTGTATTCCCGCATTTTTCATTTTTGAATCAGCATAATAATGTGATTTGCGTCGAGCCGTTATAACAAAAATCAAACGGGGCAGGTAAAGAAGTGAAAAGACTTTGAGTTCGTCTTGAAGCTATGATACAAATCATCTGTGTTTAACTACCGAGGACAATTATCATCCGCGATGATGAGAAGCAACACTGCGGATAATTGTAATATTATGGACAATATGTTCAGGATGTTTTTGCGTTTACCTACACTTCTTCGTACCTCCTCCACTTTCTTGCTTGCGGGTGAGCAACACTGGCGCAACGCGCTTTAGTCCCTTCTTCTGCCTGAGCTGGCGCTGTGCGCTGAGCTAACTAATTTTTTTTTTGGTTTACTGCATGCAGTAGGCCTAAAGGACTATATTCTCAAGCAGGAGAAGCATCATGTTTTACTGGATATTATTAGGTCTGGCCATCGCGGCTGAAATTACTGGTACGCTGTCAATGAAATGGGCAAGCGTTGGCCATGGTAATTCAGGCTTTATTTTAATGCTGGTAATGATCGCCTTATCATATATTTTTCTTAGTTTCGCTGTTAAAAAAATTGCCCTTGGTGTGGCCTATGCCTTGTGGGAAGGTATCGGTATTTTATTTATTACGCTGTTTAGTGTGTTGTTATTTGACGAAACCTTGTCCACGATGAAAGTGGCTGGACTGGTCTCGCTGGTATTAGGCATTGTGCTGATCAAGTCTGGTACTCGAAAACCTGCCAAAACGAGCAAAGAGGTGACCCATGCAGCAGTTTGAGTGGGTTCATGGTGCCTGGCTTGGCATGGCCATCGTGCTGGAAATAGTCGCTAACGTCTTTTTGAAATTTTCTGATGGATTTCGCCGCAAGATTTATGGCGTGCTGTCGCTGGCTGCCGTGTTAGCGGCCTTTAGTGCGCTGTCGCAGGCGGTAAAAGGTATTGACCTTTCTGTTGCCTACGCCTTGTGGGGCGGGTTTGGGATTGCCGCGACGTTAGCGGCTGGTTGGGTGTTGTTTGGTCAGCGCCTGAATAATAAAGGCTGGATCGGCGTGGCGCTGCTGCTGGCCGGAATGGTGATGATTAAACTTGCCTGATATCCGTGCTGCCCGTTAATGCGGGCAGCATATGTTACTCCTGCGCCAACTCTTCCAGCTTATCGCGAAAACCGGTCACGGATATGGCGCGATTATCGGCTCGCCAGCGATCTTTCGCTGCCGGAGCGGAGCTTTGTACGCCAATCAACTGCCAGCCTGAATCTGTCTTCAGCATCAACGGTGAACCGCTGTCGCCCGGGAGCGTGTCGCACTGGTGCGACAAGAC
>NZ_SZWU01000060.1:248954-256799 GCF_005280935.1 Citrobacter sp. wls757
GCCCAGCCGGTCACCACGCAATCCTGATGGGTGTACAAATCGTCCAGATGATCTTCCGGATAGCCCGACTGTGTGACTTTACGATCGGCGGTTTTCAGCGCCGCGGTTAACGCCGCTTTATCACCTTCAAATAATGGTAGGGGCGTGATTCCGGAAGGCGGGTAACGCAGCACCACCAGACCAAAATCCCACGGGGCTGCTGATGGCGGCACAATCCAGCCATCGCCATCGGCTTTCAAACGCTTACCTAGTGAGGGATCAACCCGTCCTTCGATTCCATGGATTTCATAGCGCCAGACACCCTTTTTCGACACAAAGCGTAACGCGACGGCTTTATCCGGTTTGCCTTTCGGTGGAGCGAGCAAGCAGTGTCCGGCAGTCAGGGCCAGATGCGGTGAAATGAGCGTGGCGGTACACAGATTACCACTGGCGGTTTCCAGTTGTCCGATAGCGTCCCACGGTGATTGCGTTGGGTCCGTTACTTTCGTGCGATCGTCATGACCAAAAAACAGCGTTTTTATGCTTTCTGCTTCAGCGGTGGTCGTTGCTGGCTGATCCGCATGCGCAACAACAGGAAAAAAACAAATTGAGCCCAGTAATACAGCAATGGTTTTATGCATATCACACTCTGGTGGGGAATTATGATTATAAACAGCAAACCCTCAGTTAATACTATAGACGGGACGGCGAGAAAGTGGGAGTAAAATCAGATAACTACACTCAGGAAAGATAAAAATGCATGGCAATAAGGGCGCAAATTATCAGAGTAATAAGAATGAACTCAAAGCGGTAATGTGACACCATTTTACCCTCCGAAAGGCGGCGCTACATCAGGTTGATCTAGCGCCGTATGCTATGGCGTGGGGGACGCCATAGTGACTACAAATGCGTTATGCTGCAGGTTGAGCTGCTGGTTTAGCGGTGTCGTGTTTTACGGCTTTTTTGGTGTGTTTTTTAGCGGCCTGAGCTTTCTGCTCTGGTGCTTTTTGTTCTGCTGCTGGCTTGGTTGCTGCTTTTTTGGTGTGTTTTTTAGCAGCCTGAGCTTTCTGCTCTGGCGCTTTTTGTTCTACAGCCGGTTTAGTGGTGGATTTTTTAGCGTGTTTCTTGGCAGCCTGCGCTTTCTGCGGCGCTGCTTTGTGCTGTTTTTTATGATGCGTGGTTTTTGCCGGCGCTGCTTTGGTGGTTGCAGCAGCAGTCGGAGCGGTAGTAGCAGTTGTTTCAGCAGCAAAAGCAGCAGAAGACAGACCCATAGCAGCGGCAACAACCAGAGCTAATACTTTTTTCATTCTCATACCCTCGATTTGGTTTTTCATTCAACCCCACTGCGGGGCCGTTGAAATAACTATATCGCTGTAAACACAGGGCTTCCGTGAGTCATTGGTTTCGGCGTGTAACGATATGTACAATGACTCACGGTATGAGATTACAAATAGCGGGCTTCCAGATGAGAACGGAAATAACGGCTGCTGAGCGGCTCTCCGGTCGCCTGGGTAATAAGCTGTTCAGTAGTAAAGCGGCTGCCATGCTGCCAGATGTTCTGACGTAACCAGTCAAACAGGGCACCAAACTCACCTTGGGCAATAGACTGATTCAAATCAGGCAATGCGCGGTTAGCGGCACTGAACAACTGCGCTGCATACATGGCGCCTAAGGTATAGGAAGGGAAGTAGCCAAAGCCGCCGTCAGTCCAGTGAATATCCTGCATACAACCGTTACGGTAGTTTCCGATCGTTGACAGCCCCAGCCAGGCCTGCATTTTCTCGTTCCACAATGCCGGGATATCATCCACTTCAATATCGCCATTAATAAGCGCACGTTCGATTTCATAACGCAGGATCACGTGAGCGGGATAGCTTACCTCGTCGGCATCAACACGGATAAACCCGGGTTTGACCTGCTGGTTCCAGGCGATGAAATTGCTTTCTTCAAACGCTGCCTGATCGCCAAAGTGGCGCGTTACAGCCGGAATCAACCGCATCAGAAAGGCTTTACTGCGTCCCAGTTGCATCTCAAAGAACAGACTCTGGGACTCATGAATGGCGGTTGAGCGTGCCAGAGCAATAGGTTGCCCAGACCAGCTGCGTGGCAGGTTTTGCTCATAGCGCGCATGACCGGTTTCATGGATCACGCCAAACAGCGCGCTGAGTAATTCGTTTTCATCATAGCGGGTGGTAATGCGAACATCTTCTGGTACGCCGCCACAGAAAGGATGTGCACTGATATCCAGCCGACCAGCGGTAAAGTCGAAACCTAGCTGTGCCATTGTTTCAAGACCCAGCTCTCGCTGTACAGCTGTTGGGAAGGGACCTACCGGGGCGATGAGCGATTGCTGAGACTGCTTTGCCACCACCTTGTTTAGCAGATCGGGCAGCCAGCTTTTAACGTCTGCGAAAAGGACATCCAACTGAGCGCTGGTCATTCCTGGTTCAAAGATGTCCAGTAGCGCGTCATACGGCGAACAACCTTTAGCTTCTGCGCGCAGAAGGGCTTCTTCGCGGCTGTACTTCACAACTTCTTTCAGGTTATCGGAAAATCCTTCCCAGTCATTAGCTGGTCGCTGGCTACGCCAGGCATGCTCACAGCGGCTTCCCGCAAGAGATTTTGCTTCTACCAACGATTCGGGCAACAAGGATGCCTGGTGATGCAATCGCGACATTTCGCGCAGGTTCGCCTGTTCTACATCGTTGAGATCTTCCTGTTGCGCTGCGGCGATCCACATTGCCACTTTCGGATCGGTTAACAGTTGGTGCTCAAGCACGCTCAGCTCGGCCAGCGCTTCGCCTCGGGCTTTACTGCCTCCTGGCGGCATCATGGTAAACATGTCCCAACTGGCGATTGCCGAGAGGTGGGAGAAGCGAGAGAGCCGCTGGAACGTGCGGGTGAGCTGATGGTAATTATCATTGTTACTCATTTTTTGTTCTCGTTCTGTTTAGGTGTGGTTAAGAAGTTTACCGTGATTCACTCACTTTTCATAAACACACCTTTGTACCCGGTTTTCCGTAACAGCTTTTTATAGCGAAAAGCCAGCAGAACCACAAAACAGATGGCGTAGATAATAGGGAGCGGTGATAGCACTTTTACCGACCACAGATAATGCAGCGGTAGCAAAATGGCGGCCAGGTAGACGTAGTTGTGCAATGTTTGCCAGCGTTTGCCCATTTTACGCTGAGCGGCTTGTGTCGAGGTCAACGTCAACAGGAATAAGATAATCCAACCGGCCATACCCAGCATTAGCCATGGGCGTGAAACCAGTTCACGACCCAACAATTCCAGGTTTTGAATACCCAGTTCCAGCAGAGCATAGCTGGTTATATGCAGTGTGGCCCATGCAAAGCACCATAAACCTAACAACCGCCGGGTACGAAACAACAAAGGCTGCTTTGCATAGCGCGCAAGCGGCGATACCAGCAGGGTAGCCAGCAAAAACTTCAGCGCGGTAATGCCCGTAAAGTGCTGGATATCTTTTCCCGGGTCGGCGCCCAACCCGCCATGCTGCGCGGCCCAGAAGAGCCATAGCAGGGGTAAAAAACCGGCGAGATGCAGCAGCACTTTCAGACCGGTTATCTGTTTTGCAGTCAACCTCACTTAAAAATACTCCCGAAGATCCATGCCCTGATATAACGATGCCACCTCATCGGCATAACCATTAAAAGGTAACGTGGGCTGTCGCTGTACATCGAGAATGCCACCCGAACCGATAAAACGCTCAGTAGCCTGAGACCAGCGAGGGTGATCCACCTGCGGATTTACGTTGGCGTAAAATCCGTATTCATTCGGTGCTGACATATTCCAGGTCGTCGGTGGCTGTTCACGCGTCAGCTTGATACTGACTATCGATTTAATGCCCTTGAAGCCGTATTTCCAGGGTACGGTCAGGCGTATCGGCGCCCCGTTTTGCGGCGGCAATGCTTTGCCATATACACCTACGGTGAGAAGTGTGAGCGGGTGCATAGCCTCATCCAAACGAAGACCTTCGACATAGGGATATTTCAACCCACCGCCAATAAAGCGATCTTTCTGGCCCGGCATTTCATCAGGGGCGTAGCGTGTTTCAAAAGCGACGTATTTGGCGTGACTAGTTGGCTCAACCAGCGCCAGTAATTTATGCAACGGAAAACCCACCCACGGCACAACCATTGACCAGGCCTCAACGCAACGCATCCGATAAATACGCTCTTCTATTGGAAAGCGTGTGGTCAGCGCATCATGATCTAAGGTTAAAGGTTTGTTGACCTCACCGCTGATGGTTAACGTCCAGGGATCGGTTTTCAGGCTACCGGCATTGGCCGCAGGATCGGCTTTATCCAGACCAAATTCGTAGAAATTGTTGTAGCCCGTCACCTTGTCTTCTGGCGTCAGTGACAGGCTGTTTTGCCAGCGTTCGGGCTTTGTGAACTCAAGCGCTTTGCCTGCGGGTGCGGGTGGACGATCGTTGCCTTTAAACCAATCCAGCAAATTAGCCTGTGTAGGGGAGGACAGCGTGGCCGCAGCAGCACCTATCCCAAGTGCTTTGAGGATCTGTCGTCGTTGCATAAAAAATACTGACTCGGCTGTAACATCTGCTTCCCGAAGTGGACGTTTTTTTAGCATGACTTTTCCTTCTTATTTTCATGTTAAGGAAAACAAAGCGACGTTTCCCTGTTGATGTTTGACGTGTCTATAACGACATACTGCTCGCATGCGTATCCCTGGATCCTCACGAAAAGTTAAAAATTTTGTGATAACTTCCGCCCCTTGCCTGAGGTAAGCTTTCAACACGACGAGAGGGGGATGACACTGATGGCAGGCGCGAAAAAGATATTTTTGGTGGAAGATGACAGCGATATTGCCTCACTTTTGCAGCTTAGCCTGAAGGATGAGGGTTACGAGATTGTTCATGAGGCAGACGGAGCTCGTGCGCTTGAACAACTGGAGAAACACGTCTGGGATGCCGTTATCCTCGATCTGATGCTGCCAGGTGTCGACGGGCTGGAGATTTGTCGTCGCATTCGCCAAATGAGTTTTTATTTGCCCGTCATTATCATCAGCGCCCGCACCAGCGAAACGCACCGTGTATTGGGGCTGGAGATGGGTGCCGATGATTATCTGGCCAAACCTTTCTCGGTGCTGGAGTTGATGGCCCGGGTAAAGGCATTGTTTCGTCGTCAGGAAGCGATGAGTCAGAACCTACGTATGGAGGCGGGGATTATCACCGTTCATGGCGTAGAGATTGACCCATTAGCCCGGGAAGTCCGGCTGCATGGTAAATCCCTCGATTTAACGCCGCGCGAATTCGATCTGCTCTATTTTTTCGCCCGTCATCCAGGCGAGGTCTTTTCGCGTCAGGCGCTGTTAGATCAGGTGTGGGGCTACCAGCATGAAGGGTATGAGCATACGGTGAACAGTCATATTAATCGCCTGCGGACCAAAATTGAAAAGGATGCTGCCGAGCCGGAAATTATTCTCACGGTTTGGGGACGAGGCTATAAGCTTGCTGCGGTTAACGCGGAGCATCAGCCATGATTTATCGCCTGTCGCTGAGCCAGCGTCTGACCCTCGTCTTTACCGCCATTATGCTGATTTGTGCGGTTACCGTCAGCGCTGTCCAGATCCGCAGCAGTAAACAGTATGGCGACGCCATGGTGCAAAGGCTCTCGCTGGAGTTGGCGAGCAAGATTGTCAAAAGTGAGTCGCTTATTGATGCCAGCGGGCAGATTAATCGCCAGACCTTAAAAGGATTGTTTAATCACCTGATGACGCTTAACCCCAGCGTGGAGCTGTATCTGATTTCACCGTCAGGTGAAATACTTGCTGATGCCGCACCGCCGGGGCATATCCAGCGGCAGAAAATTAGCGTACAGCCGATACAGGATTTCCTTAATTCAGATGCGTTGCCCGTCTATGGCAACGATCCGCGTAGCAGCCAGCAAAAGGTATTCAGCGCCGCGCCAGTTTTATATAACGGTGAGCTACATGGCTATTTGTACATTATTCTGCAGGGCGAAGATCTGAATATGCTGGCGAATACCGCCTGGCAAAAAACGCTCTGGAATACCGTGGCCTGGACGTTAATACTGGTTTTATTCGCCGGTGGAATTGCAGGTTTTCTGGTGTGGCGATGGGTGACGAATCCAGTAAAAAGGCTAACCGGACAGGTGGTAAAACTGGATAAGGACAGCATTACCGTCATCAAACAATTGGCACAAAAAAATCCCGAACCGGTCCCGGAGAATGAAATAGCGCTGCTGAACAATGCGTTTATTGAGTTAGCGCAGAAAATTGCCCAGCAGTGGGATTTATTAGCAGACAGCGATCGTCAGCGCAGAGAGTTTATTGCCAATATTTCGCACGACCTACGCACGCCGTTGACTTCGCTGTTGGGGTATCTGGAAATGCTGTCGCTGAAAGCCGATACGATGACGCCGGAGGAAAACCGGCATTATCTTAGCATCGCGCTGCGCCAGGGGCATAAAGTTCGCCATCTGTCACAACAGCTGTTTGAGCCGGCAAGGCTGGAGCATGGCGGTATAAAACCGCAGCGTGAACGTTTTGCTATTGGTGAATTGATCCAGGACGTGGCACAGAAATTTGATCTCCCTGTTGCCACGCGTCATTTGCAGTTGCACCTTGACGTAACGGGGCCGTTACCGCTGGTGAATGCCGATTTATCGATGATAGAAAGAGTCGTGACGAATTTGCTGGATAACGCTATCCGTCATACGCCTGACGGAGGCGAAGTGCGGCTAAAAGTCTGGCGTGATGAAGACCGTTTATTCGCCGAAGTGCAGGACAGTGGGCCAGGGGTAGAAGACGCTGTGCGAGAAGTATTGTTTCAGCGCCCGACCGCGTTAATTCCCCGTGAGCAGCGGGCCGAGCGCGGCGGCCTGGGCTTACTGATCGTGCGTAGAATGCTCGAACTGCATGGAGGGGATATACATCTGGTTAGCTCAACGGCAGGGGCCTGCTTCCGTTTCTCGTTGCCGCTGGCGGATTCTCCCCTGAGTAGTTGACGGTGAAGTTTCGGAGTAAAGAGGGTTTTGGCATTGTACTCATGGGCATTGCGTAAAAGTTGGTAGGTTGTCAGTGATAATGAGAATTTTTATCATGCATAGGTAATTCATCAACTTATCTTCGATGAGCGCAAGGAGATCGTATGTCACAGGATGCCGACAACCTGTATATCGCCAGGACTAAAGCTGTTGCTGGCTGCTTTTCAATGTTTTTACTGATGTTTGGCCTCACGTTTACCCCGTTGTTTTTCCCCGCGAGTCAGGACCTGCTTGCCAAAGGGGTACTTTTTCCGCTGCTGTTTGCGCTGGAATTTGTTGTGCTGGTTCCGCTGTATTATTTCTTCTTTAGAAAAAGAGAGGGACTGGGCAAAGGCATTTTCAACGCCAGGTGGTTTGCCATTTTGTTCGCGGCGCTGCTGTTTATTCAGCTTATCCTGCCATTGATTTTGGGTCTCAGACAAACTGAAGCGTGGGTGACCAGCCAAATATCCTTAAGTAGTTATGCGTTGTGGTTATCTACATTGACCCTGATATTTATCGCGCCAGTTTATGAGGAAATTGTTTTCAGAGGCTGTTTATTCAACGCGTTCCAGTACTGGTTCAATAATAAAACCTGGCTGTCGTCAGTGGTGGTATCGGTCATTTTTGCCATCATGCATACGCAGTATGTGGATCTACGCACGTTGCTGATGTTGTTTCTTGTGTCGCAGGTGTTGATCCTGGCCAGACTGAAAAGCAACGGTCTGTTGATGCCAATTATGCTGCATATAGTGATGAACGGGACGGTTATTGCTCTGCAAATGGGAGCCCAGACGTTACTGCCTGATTCATAAAGGTGATGCCCGGAATCCGGGCA
>NZ_SZWU01000060.1:256861-286379 GCF_005280935.1 Citrobacter sp. wls757
ACGTGCACCGACCAGCAACGCCAGCACCAGCATCAGGGCGATAAATCCACCCACGCCGTTCCAGCCGTAGCTGTGCCAGAACACACCGCCCAGCGTACCGGCAATGCTGGAACCCAGATAATAGCTGAACAGATACAGGGAAGAAGCCTGGCCTTTAGCGCGTTTTGCTCGTGGTCCAATCCAACTGCTTGCTACGGAGTGCGCGGCAAAGAACCCGGCTGAAAAGAGTAGCATCCCGGCGAAGATCAGCCATAGCGATGTGAACAGGGTCATTAAAAGTCCAACCAGCATCACGCCTGTTGAAAAGAGCATTACCGGGCCACGGCCATAACGAGTGGTCATAGAACCCGCCTTTGGCGAACTCCATGTCCCGGTCAGATACGCCACAGATAACAAACCTACAACCGCCTGGCTGAGCTCCCACGGGGAGAGCATCAGGCGGTAGCCGATGTAATTAAACAGCGTGACAAACGACCCCATCAACAAAAAACCTTCCGCAAACAGCAGCGGCAAACCTTTGTCGCGCCAGTGCAAGCGGAAGTTGATAAACAACGTTTTCGGGCGCAGCGACGTAGGTCTGAAATGACGGGATTCCGGTAAGATTTTCCAGAACATCAGTGCAGAGGCAAGGGCAAAACAGCCGATCGCCGCCAGCGCGATACGCCAGTTAAAAAAGTCGGTAAACACACCGCTGATCAAGCGACCACTCATACCGCCAATCGAGTTACCGCTGATATACAAGCCCATTGAGAAGGCGACGAAACTGGGATGAATTTCTTCACTCAGATAGGTCATCCCTACCGCCGCGACGCCGCTCAGTGAAAGTCCTATCAGAGCACGCATGATTAAAATACCGTGCCAGCTGGTCATCATCGTTGAAAGCAGCGTACAACAAGAGGCGAGCAGCAGCGCGGTAACCATCACCGGCTTGCGGCCAATAGCATCTGAAAGTGGGCCGGTAAACAGTAACCCTATCGCCAGCATCGCCGTCGAGATGGAAAGCGAGATACTGCTGCTTGCGGGAGAGACCCCAAACTCGTGCGAGAGCACTGGTAGTATGGGTTGTACGCAATAGAGGAGGGCAAAAGTCGCCAGTCCGGCGGAAAACAACGCCAGCGTGACGCGCATAAATGGGGATGTTCCGCGTTTGATAAATCCATCCGGCGGGGTAACTATCTGTTCATCAACATCGCTTGTTGGCGCGGTATCGACAGTTGTTGTACGGCTCACTTGAAATCCTTGCTCATTCAATTACGTCTACAGGACCAGCCTTAAGAGTATGAAAATCACAATATTCTGTCTAATATATTAATAATCTCAAATAATACTTTTAAAATATGAATATCGAACTGCGTCATTTACGTTACTTTGTGGCCGTTGCCGAAGAGTTGCATTTTGGTCGGGCGGCGGCGCGGTTAAACATTTCGCAACCGCCGCTAAGTCAGCAGATCCAGATCCTTGAACAGCAGGTTGGCGCCCGGTTACTTGCCCGAACTAACCGTAGCGTGGCGCTGACCTCTGCCGGAAAGCAGTTTCTGGCGGACAGTCGGCAGATCCTCGGGCTGGTTAATGAAGCCGCCGCCAGGGCTGAGCGTTTGCATCTGGGAGAAGCAGGGGAATTGCGTATCGGCTTTACGTCGTCCGCACCGTTTATCAAAGCGGTTTCAGATACGTTATCTCTGTTTCGCCAAAGCTACCCGGCAGTGCATATGCAAACCCGTGAAATGAACACGCGTGAGCAAATTGCCCCGCTCAATGAAGGAACGCTGGATTTGGGACTTCTGCGTAATACGCAGCTTCCGGAAACGCTGGAGCGTGAAATCATTCTGCATGAACCACTGATGGCGATGATCCCACGCGCGCATCCGTTGGCGCAAAAACCCGTGGTCACGTTGGCCGAGCTGGCGAATGAGCCATTTGTCTTTTTTGACCCCCATGTGGGGACAGGGTTGTATGACGATATTCTGGGCCTGATGCGTCGCTATGGACTGAAGCCGACGATTGCGCAGGAGGTTGGCGAGGCGATGACTATCATCGGGCTGGTGGCCGCAGGATTAGGGGTTTCTATACTTCCTGCTTCTTTTAAACGGGTGCAACTGTATGAAATGTGTTGGATCCCGATAGCGGAAGAAGATGCTGTCTCGGAAATGTGGTTAGTGTGGCCAAAGCATCATGAGCAAAGTCACGCCGCGCAACGTTTTCGCGAGCAGCTTCTGGCGGCCGTTCAGAGCGGTTAATTTAGTTTAAAAATGGGCGAAAATGTGCAGTAAATCACAAGGCTAAGTAAAAAGTTGACGGAAGCCATTGAAGTGCTTCACCATAGCCCGCAGATTATTTCGGAGCGCGAAAATAAAGGGAGTAAGTGGTGGTTGCTGATAGTCAGCCTGGGCATATCGATCAAATTAAGCAGACCAATGCGGGTGCGGTTTATCGCCTGATTGATCAGCTGGGTCCGGTATCGCGTATTGATCTCTCCCGCCTGGCACAATTGGCGCCTGCCAGCATTACCAAAATTGTCCGCGAAATGCTCGAAGCGCATCTGGTGCAAGAGCTGGAAATTAAGGAAGCGGGTAGCCGTGGTCGTCCGGCCGTTGGGCTGGTTGTCGAAACGGAGGCCTGGCACTACTTATCCATTCGTATCAGTCGTGGCGAGATTTTTCTGGCGCTACGCGATCTGAGCAGCAAGCTGGTGGTTGAAGATTGTCTTGAAATGGCGCTGGTCAGCGAAACGCCGTTGCTGGATCGCGTGATAACCCAGGTCGATCAGTTTTTCATCCGCCACCAGCAAAAGCTGGAGCGCTTAACCTCCATCGCCATCACCTTACCCGGCATTATTGATACTGAAAACGGTATCGTTCATCGCATGCCATTTTACGAAGATGTCAAAGAGATGCCGTTGGGCGAAGCGCTTGAGAACCATACCGGCGTGCCGGTGTATATTCAGCACGATATCAGCGCCTGGACGATGGCCGAGGCGCTTTTTGGCGCATCGCGCGGTGCGCGCGACGTCATTCAGGTGGTGATCGATCATAACGTGGGTGCAGGGGTGATCACTGACGGCCATTTGCTGCATGCAGGCAGCAGTAGCCTGGTGGAGATTGGTCATACGCAGGTCGATCCCTACGGTAAACGCTGCTATTGCGGCAACCATGGTTGTCTGGAAACAATCGCCAGCGTCGATAGCGTGCTCGAATTGGCGCAGGTGCGCCTGAAGCAGTCAATGAGTTCTTCTCTACATGGGCAACCGTTAACGGTAGACGCGCTGTGTCTGGCGGCCATGCAGGGTGATTTATTGGCGAAAGATATCATTAGCGGCGTTGGGACCCACGTCGGTCGAATTCTTGCCATCATGGTGAATTTGTTCAACCCGCAAAAGATATTGATTGGCTCTCCGCTCAGTAAAGCGGCAGATATCTTGTTCCCAACCATCGCTGACAGCATTCGTCAGCAGGCGCTTCCGGCTTACAGTCAGCATATAGTCGTTGAAAGTACCCAGTTTACCAATCAGGGGACGATGGCGGGGGCGGCACTCGTGAAGGACGCGATGTATAACGGTTCTTTGTTGATTCGTCTATTACAGGGTTAACATTTTTTAACTGTTGTACGAAAAATTGCGCTATCTCAAGCTGATCCTGGTCGTCATACCTTAGACTTTCTCCACTGTTTTATTTTCCTGACTTATATTTTCAAAGCATAACGGTGGAGTTAGTGATGCTGAAGCGTTTCTTTATTACAGGTACAGACACTTCTGTTGGGAAGACCGTGGTTTCCCGCGCATTACTACAAGCGTTAGCGTCAGGGGGTAAAAGCGTTGCGGGTTACAAACCTGTAGCCAAAGGAAGCAAAGAGACGCCTGAAGGTCTGCGCAACAAAGATGCACTGGTACTGCAAAGTGTGTCATCTATCGAGCTGCCTTATGAGGCGATTAACCCAATTGCGTTGAGCGAAGATGAAAGTAGCGTGGCGCATAGTGGTCCGGTCAATTACACCCTGTTATCCAACGGTCTCGCAAGCCTCAGCGAAAAAGTCGATCACGTTGTCGTGGAAGGCACCGGAGGCTGGCGGAGCTTGATGAACGATCTGCGTCCGTTATCGGAGTGGGTGGTGCAGGAACAACTGCCGGTGCTGATGGTAGTGGGTATCCAGGAAGGCTGTTAATCATGCGATCCTCACCGCGCAGGCGATAGCCAGCGACGGACTGCCGTTGATTGGCTGGGTTGCGAATCGCATTAACCCGGGGCTGGCGCATTATGCGGAAATCATTGATGTGCTGGGTAAAAAATTACCTGCACCGCTGATCGGTGAACTGCCTTATCTGCCTCGTGCAGAGCAGCGTGAGTTGTCGCAGTACATCCGCCTGTCAATGCTCGGCAGCGTGCTGTCGGTAGATAGAGTCGTGGCGTAACGTACGCGACAGTACCGACGCCAGGACACAGGCAATCAGTAATCCGGGGAGCAGGCGATACTCCCCGGTCATTTCACAAACCATCAACGTCGACATTATTGGTGCATGCGTGGTAGCCGCCAGCAGCGTGGCCATCCCCGTTAATCCCAGCAAAATGGCAATTTCATCCGAGCCCGGAAGCCATAATCCCCATACCTGACCCAGCAACATGCCCACCGACAAGCCGACAAACAGCGTTGGCGTAAACACGCCACCTGGCGCACCGGATCCACTGCTGGCAAGCACAGCCAGTAATTTGCAGATAAAAATCCCGCTAACCACGGCCAGCAGCGGTGGTGAAAGTAAATATGACTGCACCACGCTGTAGCCATTACCCCAGACCGTAGGCGTGAGCAATGAAAGCAGGCCAACGATCAACCCGCCAAGCGCCAGTTGCCACGGTGGCGAGAGTTTTAAGCGCAAAAATACATTATGGCTGGCGGTCATCAACCACATGAAGAGCGGTCCGCAGATGCCAGCAGCCAGACCGGTGCTGATAATCATAACGTATTCCAGAACATGTAATTCCCGCGACAGGTGCACGGTATACAGCAGCGCATTGCTGTCGCTAAGCAGATTGGTGGTGAGTAATGCGACTACGGCGGACACCACTACCGGCCCCAGTGAGGCGAGGATCAGTGTGCCAAACAATACTTCGGCAATAAATAAACTGCCCGCCAGCGGGGCATGATAGGCTCCAGCCATACCTGCAGCGGCGCCGCAGGCAATCCATAACTTCCATTCTGTACGCGGGGTAAAGCGTTGAGCAAAGCAGGAGGCCGCCAGGGCCGCCAGTAAAATCATGGCACCTTCACGTCCGATGGCGCTCCCGCTGGCAACGACCAGTAACGATGCCAGCGATTTCACCAGGCTTGCACTGACGTCAAATTGTCCGTCGGTTTGCAGGGCTTCCATATAATCAGTGGGAGCCTGCGGACGTAAACGGTTAAATTTTTGCCAGCCCCACAGTAGTAATCCAGCCGCCAGACCGCCGAGTGCAGGTGTCAGCATACGCCTTAAGGGCGAAAGGTTTGTCGCTGCGTTGACCAGACTTCCCGTGTTGTTGCTCAGAAACAACCATTCGAGAAGCAGCATGGCATGACGAAATCCTGCGACGGCCAGCGCAGCAAGGACGCCAATCAACGCGGCGAACAGCAGGCGGCGGAACATGGCACGCAGGTCAGGGTAAGCATGTAAATGATGCATGAGTGGCCAGACTGGAAAATTCAGACGCTCTATTTTGCGGCTATTAGGTAACAGAAGCAAAAGCTCAGCGTGCGCAACAGGATGCACCACAGGCAGGACAATTCCTGCCTGTGACGAAACTAACGGAACAAAGGCTTATCGGCTACCGGGATCAGTAACTGTGATTGCCACTGTGCCAGCGTCAGGCGCGCCAGCTCACCAAGCGCCTGGTAGAACGGGTGATCGGCTTTTTCGATAAACACATTAAGAAAGCGTGATGACCATGGGAACAGATGCCAGGCCAGCAGTTGCTCGCACTCGGTGTGGCGTTCGTTCTCGGCAAGCCAGGCCGTCAGCAACAGCAGCGAACCAAAGTGATCTTCTGGCTCATTTTGCTGCATGGCAAACTGGATGCCGTTGTCCCGCATCCACTGGCGTAATGCCAGCGTGGAGTCGCCAAACAACACGTTTTCACGATCCAGCCAGACGGAACCCCATGGCGGAGAAGGGAGCGCATAAGGTCCAACAAACAGACGTTGCCAGGCTTGCGGGAGAGACTCATCGGCCTCAGCCTGAAACTGATCGACTAACGACGAAAGCGTTGTTTTTTCAAGCGGCCACTGCGACTGCCAGCCATCGGTTCTTAACGCACTGACCAGTGCCGAAGCTACTGCACTGTCTGGGGCATAGTAAAATAGCGCGCCGAGCACGCGCGCTGCGGTAGAAAAGTTGTCACGTTGTGAAAAATGGGTCATGCAAACAATCCTGAACAGTGCGGGTTGCCCCGCACCCGAAAGTTAACCTGCGACAGCCATTCCGACTGTCATATGTAAACCGTAAAACAAACCGCGGCCAATGATTTCACCGACAAGCACCAGAATTAACCCGAGCGCCAACCCGCCAACGGACGGTCCTTTGCGACGGATCAACGGACATATCCAGCAACCCAGACCCGCGGCCAGCAGCAGGACTCGCCAGACCTGTAAACTGCCGTAGTCGGGAACCAGCGCGCTGGCGGATTGTACCGAACTGTGGATCTCGCCGAGCGACAGTCCCTGCAGCACAATAACGGCCACCGTAACCAGCAGAGCCAATACGCTGATACCGGCGTATCTGGCGGCGTTAAAAGAAACACCTGCAGCACGCAGCAGCAGAGCGGCAAATAGCGGTCCACTGAGCAGCATCGTCATGAAAAACGCCAGTGTAGTATAACCGTTATACCAGGTTGGGACGGTGTCTATCTGGTAGACGTTGGTCATCGCAAAGACAAATACCAGGCCCAGCAACATGCTCAACAGCATCCAGATTTTACCTAACGCTGCGGGCATTTTACCGAGAAACGCCACCAGCCACCACAGGCCACCGACGGCGAAAAACAGCGAACCGCTGGCGATTTCGTTACTTAGCGCCGATGCGCCAATTCTGTTCAGCGAGTTAAACGCGCGCAGCGGCGAACCTAAATGCATAACCGAGGCGAGAAAGGCGATGCCCATTACCAGCCAGAGAAAAAACATACTGCGAACGATACGTTGTTTTACCAGCTCGTCTTTAGCGGTCAGCCAGCCGTAACCACTGACGATCAGCGCCCCGGCTACGCACTGGCCCAGCACCGTAAACAGTACCAGCGGCCATTCATGCCATCCATTTCCCATTTTACACCTCCTTTGGATTAGCCAGAAAACCCGTGGTATCCCCGGTCGGGCGGCAATTGGCGTTTGGTTTGATCACAATATTTGGTTTGGTGAAGTGCGCACCCGGCAGCGGGGCGACGGCAGCCAGTTCACCATGTTTTTTGCGCAGTTCGTCGATGGGGCCAAAATCCAGCGCACGCAGCGGACAGGACTGGACGCAGATGGGCTTTTTGCCGTCTGCAACACGATCATGGCAGCCATCACACTTGGTCATATGTCCTTTTGCAGCATTGTACTGTGGCGCACCGTACGGGCAGGCCATATGACAGTAGCGACAGCCAATGCACACGTCTTCATCGACCACCACAAAACCATCCTCACGCTTATGCATCGCACCACTTGGACAAACCTTGGTGCAGGCCGGATCCTCGCAGTGGTTACAGGAGATTGAAAGATAGTAGGCAAAAACGTTCTGGTGCCAGACGCCGTTGTCTTCCTGCCAGTCACCACCTGCGTATTCGTAAATCCGCCGGAAACTGACGTCAGGAGTGAGGTCTTTGTAGTCTTTGCAGGCCAGTTCGCAGGTTTTGCACCCGGTGCAACGACTGGAATCAATAAAAAATCCATACTGAGTTGTCATGGGTTAGTCCTTAAACCTTCTCGATCTCGACCAGATTAGTGTGCTGTGGGTTGCCTTTTGCCAGCGGTGAAGGGCGCTGTGTTGTCAGCGTATTGACGCAGGCGCCATGGTCAATTTTGTCGCCGGCCATATCCGCATCATGCCATGCACCCTGGCCCATTGCGCTGACGCCAGGCAGGATCCGTGGCGTCACTTTGGCCGGAATACGTACTTCCCCGCGGTCGTTAAAGACCCGCACCATATCGCCATTTGCAATACCACGTTTTTGGGCATCGACGGGATTGATCCACACTTCCTGACGACAGGACGCCTGCAGAACATCGATATTGCCGTAGCTGGAGTGCGTACGGGATTTGTAATGGAAGCCAAACAACTGCAGCGGAAATGCGCTGCGTTTGGGATCGTCCCACCCTTCAAACGTGGAGGCGTAGACGGGAAGTGGGCTAATTACTTCATCCTTCTGCAACTCCCATGTGTTGGCAATTTTCGCCAGCCGGCTGGAGTAAATTTCAATCTTTCCAGACGGTGTTTTGAGCGGATTGGCCTGCGGATCGTCGCGGAATTTTTTATAAGCGACAAAATGCCCGTTAGGATCTTTGCGTTTATAGATCCCCATTTTTTTCAGCTCGTCATAAGAAGGGAGCGCGGGGTCCTTGGCCAGCATTTTTGCATACAGATACTGGAGCCACTGTTCCTGAGTACGGCCTTCCGTAAACCGTTGATAGATATCATTGCCAAGGCGTTTGGCGACTTCGCTCATTATCCAGTAGATCGGTTTGCGTTCGAACTTCGGTGACGTCGCGGGTTGAATAAAAATGAGGTATCCCATGTTGCCCGCATAGTCGTTAGGAATGATGTCTTCCTGTTCGACGGTCATTAGGTCCGGCAGCAGGATATCGGCGTATTTCGCCGAAGATGTCATGAAATTTTCGATGACCACTATCATTTCGCATTTCGTATCATCCTGAAGGATCTCATGCGTTTTATTGATATCTGAGTGCTGATTAGTAATGGTGTTGCCCGCGTAGTTCCAGATAAATTTAATCGGTACATCGAGCTTATCTTTCCCGCGCACGCCATCGCGGGTTGCGGTCATTTCCGGACCACGGGCGATGGCGTCGGTCCAGCTAAAGCAGGATATCTGGGTCTTGATGGGATTATCCGGCAGCGGCATGCGTTCAATCGTGATGGTGTAGGTTGATTCTCGTGCACCGCTATTGCCGCCGTTGATGCCAACGTTGCCAGTCAGGATTGGCAGCATGGCGATCGCGCGCGAAGTCAGTTCGCCGTTAGCCTGACGTTGTGGACCCCAACCCTGACAAATATACGCCGGTTTTGTACTACCGATTTCTCGTGCCAGTTTAATGATGCGCTCGGCCGGGATCCCTGTAACATGCGAGGCCCATTGGGGCGTTTTAGCGACACCGTCATCGCCATTGCCAAGTATATAGGCCTTGTAATGTCCGTTAGCGGGGGCGTCAGCGGGTAGGGTTTTCTCGTCATAACCGACGCAATATGTGTCAAGGAATGCCTGGTCGACGAGATCTTCGTTAATCAGGACCCAGGCGATTCCCGCCACCAGTGCGGCATCGGTTCCCGGACGGATAGGGATCCACTCATCTTCACGACCCGCAGCGGTATCGGTATAACGCGGGTCGATGACGATCATGCGGGCGTTAGAACGCTCGCGGGCCTGCTCAAGGAAGTATGTTATGCCACCGCCGCTCATGCGCGTTTCGGCAGGGTTATTGCCGAACATCACCACCAGCTTCGTGTTTTCAATGTCGGAGGTACTGTTGCCGTCATTTGAGCCGTAGGTGTAAGGCATTGCCGCCGCGATTTGTGCGGTACTGTATGTGCCGTAATGGCTCAGAAATCCGCCATAGCAGTTCATCAATCGAGCGACCAGCGAGGCATAAGGGGAGGAGCGAGTAATATTGCCGCCGACAATGCCAGAGGTGTAGTTGATGTACACGGCCTCATTACCGTATTTTTGTACGGTATTTTTTAAACTGGTGCTGATGGTATCCAGCGCTTCCTGCCAGGTTATGCGTTCGAATTTACCCTCACCGCGTTTGCCCACGCGCTTCATAGGATAATTGAGGCGATCCGGATGATTGATCCGTCGACGGATTGAGCGTCCACGTAAACAGGCACGCACCTGGTGCTGACCATAAATATCGTCTCCGGTCGTATCAGACTCTACCCATACGACCTCGTCATCTTTGACGTGGAGTTGCAGGGCACAACGACTGCCGCAGTTCACGGAACAAGCGCCCCAAACCACTTTCTCTTCAGCCGGTTGTATCGCCTGTTGTACCGCAGCAGCTGCGGTGCGCATCCCAAAAGGTAACGATAACCCGCCAGCGGCAAGCGCCAACGAACCTATAGCCGAGGATTTCACTAACATCCTGCGGCTAATGCCTCCATATTGCTCAGTATCAGACATAACTCACTCCATTATAGTTATCGCTATATATTAATCTCTATAGCGAAATTAATAGCATGCTAATAATAGAGTGAGTTTACCCATTTATGAGTATGGCATCTTAATGCATATCAAACTGGAGTAACCCTCCGCGTACGGAGGGTATGATTTATTGCGGTTCGGCGACGTGCCCGTCCTGTGCAGGCGAGCTGTTGGCAGGGGCGTTTCCACTGTTAGTCCGGGTGTAGAGAATTTTGTGCGTATCGTTTGCACAATGTCCTACCACCAGTGAATCAGGTTGATCGGCCTGATCGTTGGGGACAATGTTCAGCGTAAAACTGGACTCTGCGACGCCATTATTGATGATGCGCTGCTCGATATCGCTTTTCACGCGTTCACATGACGCAGGTGCGGCCAGAACCTGTGGGGATGCAACTGCCAGTAAGATCGCGGCAATTCCTGTTACGTATTTCATCATCAGCTCCTTTATGATCGACATAGACTAAGATTAGCATTTCTGGTGTAAATAACTGTATTTGCTAATATGATTGAGAATTATCTTCTTATCCCGGTGAAAAATGTGAAGAAACAGACCCTGTTAGGTTTCCTGTGTGTCGTGCTGGTCGGGTGTGATAACGCCAAAGGGCTGGTTTCCTTTACGCCGGAAATGGCCAGTTTTTCCAATGAGTTTGATTTCGATCCGCTGCGCGGGCCGGTGAAAGATTTCAGTCAAACGCTGCTCAACGACAAAGGTGAGGTCACCAAGCGCGTCGCTGGTACCCTGTCACAGGAAGGGTGTTTCGATACACTTGAACTGCACGATATCGAAAACAATACCGGTATGGCGCTGGTCCTGGATGCTAACTACTATCGGGATGCCGAAACGCTGGAAAAACGGATCCGTTTACAGGGCAAATGCCAACTGGCGGAACTGCCTGCTGCAGGTGTGGTGTGGGATACCGACGATAACGGTTTTGTCGTTTCCGCCACGGGGAAAGAGATGAAGGTGCAGTATCGATATGATGCCGAAGGCTACCCGCTGGGCAAAACAACCGTCAGTAAGGACAGTACTTTGCAGGTTGATGCTAAACCGTCGGTTGACCCATTGAAGAAGTTAGATTACACCGCGGTGAGCATGCTCAACAATCATCCGTTAGGCAATGTCAAACAAACGTGCAAATACGATGAATACGCAAATCCGATCAACTGCCAGCTTGTTATCGTTGATGAGAGCGTGAAGCCGGCAGTTGAACATCATTACTCGATTGAAAACACAATCGATTACTACTAGTCGTGTTTACTGAGCGGTAGGCGGCAGCAGATTAGGGCCTGCCGTTTTGTGCTCTGCCAGATACTGCTGCTGGAAGATACACATACGAATCGTGTTGCGGTATTGGCCGTTGATAAAGAACTCATGGATCAGCTCGCCTTCCACCATAAAACCGAGTTTACGGTAGATGTGGATAGCCTTTTCGTTCTCTTTATCGACGATCAGATACAACTTATAGAGGTTGAGTACGGTAAAGCCATAGTCCATTGCCAGCTTTGCTGCCCGTGAGGCCAGACCCTTCCCCTGATATTCCGGCGAAATAATAATCTGGAATTCGGCCCGGCGGTGTACATGGTTAATTTCAACCAATTCCACCAGCCCGGCTTTTTCACCGTCGCACTCCACCACGAAGCGGCGTTCGCTTTGGTCGTGGATGTGTTTGTCATACAGGTCTGACAGCTCAACAAACGCTTCGTAAGGCTCTTCGAACCAGTAGCGCATTACGCTGGCATTATTATCAAGCTGATGGACGAATCGTAAATCTTCACGCTCCAGCGGGCGCAACTTAACACTGAGGGCGCTAGTCATATCGTATCCTTTCAATATCCTTCAAAGTACAATGATTATGGGGCAACGGAGCGGCCAGTTCGGCGGTCGAGGCAGCGCAGGGTGTTAGGTTCCCAGTACGCATTAATATTAGCGCTTTGCTCGCACTTATCACGGCTATCAAAGGCCGTATCGGCTTTGTCCCACTCTTTCTCTGCACGTTTATTGACTTTCTGGCGAAGCTGACGCGTATCGTTCCATTGTTCCTTTTCCATTGCGGCTTGTTGACGACTTTGCGCACTGTCTCCGGATTCAATGACCAGTTTACTGGTTTCAGCAAATGCGGAAGAGGTGTACACAGCCGCAGCCAGCGTCAGCATAGCCGTCAGGCACAGGCGTTTGGTCAGTGTAATTTTCATGGTGAATTCCTTTTATGGGAAAGGGTAAAAACGATAAAACAGGGTTAAATTCTACACTATTCCAGTTTGCGGGCATACCCACCCGGTGGATATGGATACGCTAACGAGATTCTGTCGTATCATGGTTAAACCGAAGGTAACTGAATAACATCAATGCTTAAGACCACATTTCTTTTTTTCATCACCGCGTTATGCGAAATTATTGGCTGCTTTTTACCCTGGCTTTGGCTTAAGCGAGGAGCTACAGCCTGGTTGCTGATACCCGCCGGGGTGTCACTGGCTTTATTCGTCTGGTTGCTGACACTGCATCCGGCAGCCAGCGGGCGTGTATACGCAGCCTATGGCGGTGTTTACGTGGTGACCGCGCTGCTATGGCTACGTATTGTCGATGGTGTAAAACTCAGTTTATATGACTGGTCTGGCGCGCTGGTGGCGTTGTGCGGCATGCTGATCATTGTGGCTGGATGGGGGCGCGCATAGCGCCTTTTTTGTGATCAAACAGCGCTTTTTTGATCTTTATACTTGTATGGTAGTAGCTCAGTTGAGTAAATTTCCTGCATCACAAGAACAGATGTAGGGAATAAGAAATGAAGATTGTTGGGGCTGAAGTGTTTGTCACCTGTCCTGGGCGTAATTTTGTAACGTTGAAAATTACGACAGAAGATGGGATCACCGGGCTGGGAGATGCCACATTAAATGGACGCGAGCTGTCCGTGGCGTCCTATCTGAAAGATCACGTGTGTCCGCAGCTTATTGGTCGCGATGCGCATCGTATTGAGGACATCTGGCAGTTTTTCTACAAAGGCGCGTACTGGCGTCGTGGTCCGGTCACCATGTCGGCGATTTCTGCGGTAGATATGGCTCTCTGGGATATCAAAGCGAAAGCGGCGAATATGCCGTTGTACCAGTTGCTCGGCGGTGCTTCTCGTGAAGGGGTTATGGTCTACTGCCACACCACAGGCCATACCGTTGATGATGTACTCGAAGATTATGCACGTCATAAAGAAATGGGCTTTAAAGCCATTCGCGTGCAGTGCGGCGTGCCGGGTATGAAAACCACTTACGGTATGTCTAAGGGCAAAGGACTGGCCTACGAACCCGCCACCAAAGGGCAATGGCCGGAAGAGCAGTTGTGGTCAACGGAGAAATACCTGGATTTCACACCAAAATTGTTTG
The DNA here is from genome assembly GCF_005280935.1 of Citrobacter sp. wls757. Taxonomy (NCBI): domain Bacteria; kingdom Pseudomonadati; phylum Pseudomonadota; class Gammaproteobacteria; order Enterobacterales; family Enterobacteriaceae; genus Citrobacter; species Citrobacter sp. wls757. The sequence continues at coordinate 270,601 of NZ_SZWU01000060.1, forward strand.
CCGCCGTGCGTGACAAGTTTGGTTTCAACGAACATCTGCTACATGACATGCACCATCGCCTGACGCCCATTGAAGCCGCCCGTTTCGGCAAAAGCATTGAACAGTACCGTTTGTTCTGGATGGAAGATCCAACGCCAGCAGAAAACCAGGAGTGCTTCCGCCTGATCCGCCAGCATACGGTCACGCCGATTGCGGTAGGGGAAGTGTTCAACAGCATCTGGGACTGTAAACAGCTTATTGAAGAACAACTGATCGACTATATCCGCACCACCATCACCCATGCGGGTGGTATCACCGGTATGCGCCGGATTGCCGATTTCGCGTCGCTGTATCAGGTTCGTACCGGTTCACATGGACCTTCCGATCTGTCGCCTGTGTGCATGGCCGCAGCGCTGCATTTTGATCTGTGGGTGCCGAACTTCGGCGTACAGGAATATATGGGCTATTCCGAGCAAATGCTGGAAGTGTTCCCACATAACTGGACCTTTGATAACGGCTATATGCACCCAGGAGACAAACCTGGTCTTGGGATCGAGTTTGACGAAAAACTGGCAGCGAAATATCCGTATGACCCTGCATATCTGCCCGTTGCTCGCCTGGAAGATGGCACGCTGTGGAACTGGTAAGGAGTGATTTGCTATGAAAAGTATCGTAATTGAAAAACCGAATACGCTGATTATCGCCGAACGCCCGGTGCCAGAACCCTTAGCAGGTGAGGTGAGGGTAAAAGTGAAACTGGCGGGGATTTGTGGTTCCGACAGTCATATTTATCGCGGTCATAATCCATTTGCACAATATCCGCGTGTGATTGGCCACGAGTTTTATGGCGTGATCGAGGCGGTAGGTGATGGCGTTGGCCATTCGCGAATAGGTGAGCGGGTGTCCGTTGATCCGGTCATCAGCTGCGGACATTGTTATCCCTGTTCAATTGGTAAACCTAACGTTTGTACATCGCTGGTGGTGCTGGGCGTGCATCGCGATGGTGGTTTCAGTGAGTACGCTGTTGTGCCAGCGAAAAATGCCTGGACGATCCCCGATACAGTGCCTGATGAGCATGCAGTTATGGTGGAACCTTTCACCATCGCCGCAAACGTGACCGGGCAAATTAAACCAACAGAAAACGATATTGCGTTAATTTATGGCGCAGGGCCTATGGGACTGACCACTGTACAGGCGCTTAAGCGTGTCTATAAGGTCAAAACCGTAGTGATTGCTGACAGAATCGATGAGCGCCTGGCCATGGCGAAGCAGTGCGGTGCAGACTGGGCAATCAATAATAGTCAGCACTCGTTGCAAGAGTTCCTTGCGGAAAACGGACTAAAACCGACCATTATCGTGGATGCAGCTTGCCATCCATCCATTTTACAGGAGGCAATCACGCTGGCATCGCCGGCCGCGCGAATTGTTCTGATGGGCTTCTCCAGCGATCCTTGTCAGATTATTCAACAAGGCATTACCGGGAAAGAACTGTCCATTTATTCCTCAAGATTAAATGCGAACAAATTCCCGATTGTGATTGATTGGTTGGTCAACGGACTTATCGATCCTAATCAACTTATTACTCACACTTTTGACTATCACCACGTTACAGACGCAATTGAATTGTTTGAGAAAGATCAGCAGCACTGCTGCAAAGTCTTACTCACATTCAGTGAATAATATAAATAACTGCGAGTAAGTGGTACGCATCTTACCTCTTAGAGATAGCCAATATGAATCAAGAAAAACACGAAAGATCCACGAAAGATCTGGTTAGAGCTGCCGTATCCGGATGGTTGGGTACTGCGCTCGAATTTATGGATTTTCAGTTATATTCTTTGGGTGCCGCACTGGTATTCCATGAAATATTTTTCCCGGAACAGTCTGCCGCCATGGCGCTTATTTTAGCGATGGGTACATACGGTGCAGGATATATTGCTCGTATCGTTGGAGCATTTATATTTGGCAAAATGGGAGACAGCATCGGCCGTAAAAAAGTACTGTTTATTACCATTACGATGATGGGAATTTGTACGACCTTAATTGGCGTGCTGCCAACATATGCACAAATTGGTATCTTTGCGCCTGTGCTGCTGGTGACGCTGCGTATCGTGCAAGGGCTTGGTGCGGGGGCTGAAATTTCGGGCGCAGGCACGATGCTTGCCGAGTACGCACCAAAAGGTAAACGTGGCATTATTTCCTCACTTGTTGCCATGGGGACCAACTGTGGAACCCTTAGCGCAACGGCCATCTGGGCGGTGATGTTCTTTGCGCTCGACCGTGAGGAGTTATTAGCCTGGGGTTGGCGCATTCCGTTCCTGGCGAGTGTCGTGGTGATGATCTTTGCCATCTGGTTGCGTATGAATCTCAAAGAAAGCCCGGTATTTGAGAAAGTGAATGATGAAGAAAACGCTCCGGCATTAAATAATTCGTCAGAAAATACGCTGGGGGCGATGTTTACCAGTAAATCTTTCTGGCTGGCAACCGGCCTACGTTTTGGACAGGCGGGTAATTCAGGATTAATCCAAACCTTCCTTGCCGGTTATTTAGTGCAGACGCTGTTATTTGATAAATCTATACCCACTGATGCCTTAATGATCAGTTCGGTGTTGGGCTTTATTACAATACCGTTGCTTGGCTGGTTGTCTGATAAGTTTGGTCGTCGTTTGCCTTATATTATCCTGAATATCTCGGCAATTATTTTGGCTTACCCGATGCTGTCAATTGTAGTGGATAAAACGTATAGCCCGGGTGTCATTATGACGGCATTGATTGTTATTCATAATTTTGCCGTATTGGGGTTATTTGCTCTCGAAAATATTACTATGGCGGAAATGTTCGGTGCGCGTAACCGGTTTACGCGAATGGCGATTTCAAAAGAAGCAGGCGGGTTGGTTGCTGTTGGTTTTGGTCCGGTTCTGGCGGGTATTTTCTGCAACATGACTAATTCCTGGTGGCCAATTCTGGTGATGGTCATCGCTTACTCACTGATTGGTCTGATTTCCGCGTTGCTGATGCCAGAAGTGAAAGATCGCGACCTGAGCGTACTTGAGGATGCTGCCGAGGTGAATAAAGCCGAGAAGGTTCGTTGCTCGGTGACTCAGACAAGCTGATACCAGACAGTAGCATGGGCGGATGTACTCGTACGCCGCCCATGCTATTACACAGCTTTACATGATGTCATACCAATCATAAAAAGCTTAATGCAAATCAAAACATACAACCATACAGGCGTTACTCTGGAACAGTCCTGATTTCATTTATAAGTAGGCCATACCATGCAAAACAAGCTCTTAGCGGCTAAGGCTGCACTTCCTGACTACGATCGTACAAAACTGGTTACGCGTATTGTTCATCTGGGATTTGGCGCGTTTCATCGCGCACATCAAGGTGTTTACGCTGACATTCTGGCCGCCGATCACGGCAGTGACTGGGGCTACTGCGAAGTGAACCTGATTGGCGGCGAGCAGCAGATTTTCGATCTGAAACAGCAAGATAATCTGTATACCGTTGCAGAGATGTCTGCTGATGCCTGGACTGCGAGAGTCGTGGGCGTGGTGAAAAATGCATTGCATGCGCAGGTTGATGGTCTGGAAAGCGTACTGGCAGCGATGTGTGAACCGCAGGTCGCGATCGTTTCCCTGACCATCACCGAGAAAGGATACTGCCATTCTCCGGCGACCGGCCAACTGATGTTAGACAACCCGATGATTGCAGCCGATCTGCAAAACCCTAAACAGCCTAAAACTGCGCCGGGCGTGGTGGTTGAAGCCCTGGCGCGTCGCAAAGCTGCGGGTTTAGCCGCCTTTACCGTGATGTCCTGCGATAACATGCCAGAAAACGGTCATGTGATGCGCAATGTTGTCATTGCATATGCCCGAGCGGTAGATATGGAACTGGCCGCGTGGATCGAACAACATGTGACATTCCCATCAACAATGGTTGACCGCATTGTCCCTGCAGTTACGCAGGAGACGCTGGACAAAATTGAACATATCACCGGTGTACGCGACCCGGCAGGCGTGGCATGCGAACCGTTCCGCCAGTGGGTAATTGAAGATAACTTTGTTGCCGGCCGTCCTGAATGGGAAAAGGCCGGGGCGGAACTGGTAGCTGATGTCATTCCGTTTGAAGAGATGAAACTGCGTATGCTCAACGGCAGCCACTCTTTCCTTGCGTATCTTGGGTATCTGGCGGGATATCAACATATTAACGATTGCATGGGCGATGAAAACTATCGTCTTGCTGCACGTGCGCTGATGTTGCAGGAACAAGCACCTACGCTGAAAGCAAAAGGTGTTGACCTACAGCGCTACGCCGATCTGTTAATTGAACGCTACAGCAATCCGGCGCTGCGTCATCGTACCTGGCAGATCGCCATGGACGGTAGCCAAAAACTGCCGCAGCGTATGCTTGATTCCATTCGTTGGCACATTGTGCACGGTAGTGACTTTGCGCTGCTGGCACTGGGTGTCGCTGGTTGGATGCGTTACGTAGGTGGTGTGGATGAACAGGGCCAGGCGATTGAAATTAGCGATCCACTGTTGCCGGTGATCCAGAATGCGGTGCGTAGCAGCAACGAAGGCGAAGAGCGCGTTCAGGCGCTACTGGCAATCGATGCTATTTTTGGCCGTGAACTGCCACAGGTTGAACTGTTCAACCGTCAGGTCACACAAGCGTATCTTACTTTACTGGCTGAAGGGGCGAAGGCGACGGTTGCGAAGTATGCAGCAAAACTGAAGTAACGAAGATTATGCTTTATGTCGCCATCTGGCTTGCAACGGCCAGATGGCGCTGTGTTTTCTGGCATTCACACCAATTAGTTCATGCCTAAACGAATCAGCTCGAGGGGGGCGTATTTGCCTTCACATCCTTCGATTTCCACTGTTTTCCCGCGGCGAATCTGCTCAGCGGTCAGGCCATCGGTATCTATTGCTGTAATGCGGCCTGTGAGTCCGGTGTCGCTGATCATGACGCGGCTGCCAGTGGTGATTGCGTTACGGTTACGATCGTATGTTTTCATGGTGTTTTCTCCTTTCCAACTTACCGTCAAAGCCCGTGGGCTTTTAGTCCCACGTAACGGGCGCAATATAAATACGCTTCTCGTTAATGATTTTTTTTGTTTTCGATCAAAATCACAGCTTTTTTTATGCAGTTATGCGGGAGAGGGGAAAACGCAGGAGAAACTCACCCCGGTGTGAGGTGAGCGTAGTATTAATCTTCGCTGAACCAGTCGCTATTTTCCTGACGAATAAGCTGAACGGACTCACCAATTTCCTGAAGATGGAGCATCATTGCGCGCTCGACCGCATCGCCGTCATGCTTCTCAAGGGCGGCAAAGATATCGTGATGCTGGCGTAGCAGCATTTCAGGCGGGGAAATATGATCCAGGCTCATATAACGAACGCGGTCAATTGTAGCCTTTATATTCTCAACGGTATCCCAGGCGAGTTGGCACTCGGCGATTAAAGCCAGTTTCTGATGAAACTCATCATCAAGCTGGAAGAAATCATTAATCTGTTTTCGGTCAATTGCGATGCGCTGCTGATGCAAATTCTGTTCAAGCTGATAGCACTGTTGATCGTTGATCAGCGATGCGGCGCGGCGTACCACGGCACATTCAATTGCCTGGCGAACAAAACAGCCGTTTTGCACCTGCGACAGCGAAATTTTATTCACGTAGCTGCCACGCTGCGGGCGGATCTGAATCAGACCGTTCTCAGCCAGTTTGATGAATGCTTCTCGTACCGGCTGGCGTGACACATTAAAGCGTACAGAAACCTCTTTCTCCGACAGCGGTGTACCGGGTGCGATCAGACAATGCACGATATCACGGCGAAGAATACGGTAAATCTGTTGATTTACTGGCTGTGTAGGGTTGAGCTGCGTTTCTACGGTCATTCATTCTTACTTTTTAGAGAGTTAACCCGGATATTTTATCACTTCTTTCTGGCTATCTATACCCGGCACAAGGCCGGGCAGAGAAATTAGCCCCGGTGGATACTCAGCCCGGCAAAAGACTGTGTGACAGGCATCATTTCAAGGGTGTTGATATTGACATGAGCCGGTAAAGAAGCCACCCACCATACCGCTTCTGTAACATCTTGCGGAGTCAGCGCCGTGGTATTTTCGTAGGCTTTTTCAGCTTTGGCGTCATCACCTTTAAAACGGACATTAGAGAACTCCGTACCGCCAACCAGACCCGGCTCGATGTCGGTAACGCGAATTGCAGTGCCGTGTAAATCAGTACGTAAATTCAGGCTAAACTGGCGAACAAACGCTTTGGTCGCACCGTAGACGTTACCGCCAGCGTATGGCCAGTTGCCCGCGGTAGAACCGATATTGATAATATGACCGCGGTTGCGTTCAACCATGCCTGGCAGAACGGCACGGGTCATATAAACCAGCCCCTTGTTGTTGGTGTCGATCATATTTTCCCAGTCTTCAATGCTGGCCTTGTGAGCAGGCTCAAGGCCCAGCGCCAGACCCGCGTTGTTGACCAGAACATCAATATTGCGCCATTCAGCAGGAAGGGCGTCCAGCATCTCTTCAATCGATGCACGATTACGTACGTCCAGTTGCGCGGTATAGAGGCGGTCACCCAATTCCTCTTTCAGTTCCTGCAGGCGCTCCTGGCGGCGTCCGGTGGCAATAACTTTATGCCCATTCTCAATAAAACGACGCGTAATGCACTCACCAAAACCTGCGGTTGCTCCGGTTACTAAAACGATCATCTCACTGTTCCTCAACGCTTTTTATGTCGTACTACCATAGCACGTCATTTCCGTTCAGAGCTATTCCTGCGTAACGCGATTGCGGTTGATTCCTGGGAAGTCTACTCTGGTAAACAAATCGTTTTCAGGAGTGAAAGATGTCGTTAACGAATCCTTTTTTACGTCACAGCACGTTGCCGTACCAGGCACCGCAGTTTGATCAGATAGAGGTGCAGCACTATCGCCCAGCGTTCGATGAAGGCGTGCGGCAAAAACGTGCAGAGATCGAGGCGATTGTGCAAAACCCGCAGGCCCCAGATTTTGCCAATACGTTGCTGGCGCTTGAACAAAGCGGCATGCTGCTCACACGTGTAACCAGCGTTTTCTTCGCGATGACGGCGGCGCACACCAACGATGAACTACAGCGCCTTGACGAAGAGTTTTCCGCAGAACTGGCGAGCCTTGCCAATGATATTTATCTCAATGGCGCGCTTTTTTCGCGCGTTGAAGCGGTCTGGCAACAGCGAGGTTTGCTGGGGCTGGATAGCGAATCATTACGCTTGCTGGAGGTCATCCACCAGCGTTTTGTATTAGCCGGCGCGCGTTTGAATGAGGTCGATAAAGCGAACCTTAAAGCGCTCAATACAGAGTCCGCCACGTTGACCAGCCAGTTTAATCAACGTCTGCTGGCGGCGAACAAGTCCGGTGCTCTGGTGGTGGATGATGCACGTTACCTGGACGGACTCAGCGCAGAGGAAATTGCTGTTGCCGCCGAAGCTGCAAAGGAGAAAGGGCTTGAAGCGCGTTGGGTTATCCCGCTATTGAACACGACTCAGCAACCGGCGCTTGCGGCGTTACGCGATCGCCAGACCCGTGAGAATCTGTTCAACCGCGCATGGACGAGAGCAGAAAACAATGACGCTAACGATACTCGGGCGATTATTCAGCGACTGGTCGAGATCCGGATGCAGCAGGCGAAACTACTCGGTTTTGCCAATTACGCTGCATGGAAAATTGCCGATCAGATGGCAAAAACACCGGAAGCGGCACTTAATTTCATGCGGGCGATTGTTCCCGCTGCGCGAGCCAGGGCATTGGATGAACAGGCCGAAATCCAGAATGTTATCAATCACGAACAGGGGAAATTTAACGTCGAGGCCTGGGACTGGACATTTTATGCCGAGCAGGTTCGTCGTGAGAAATATGCACTTGATGAGGCGCAGCTCAAACCTTACTTTGCCCTTGATACGGTGCTGAACGAGGGCGTTTTCTGGACAGCTAATCAACTCTTTGGCATAAAATTTATAGAACGGTTCGACATTCCTGTTTATCACCCGGATGTTAGGGTATGGGAAATATTCGATCACGATGGCGTAGGGCTGGCGTTATTTTACGACGATTTCTTTGCCCGGGAATCGAAAAGCGGTGGTGCCTGGATGGGCAATTTTGTTGAGCAATCGCAACTCAATGAAACCCGGCCGGTTATTTACAACGTGTGTAATTATCAAAAACCGGCAAAAGGTCAGCCTGCATTGTTATTGTGGGATGATGTTATTACGTTATTTCATGAGTTTGGGCACACGTTGCATGGCCTGTTCGCCACTCAGCGTTATGCCACGCTTTCAGGGACCAACACTCCGCGTGACTTTGTTGAGTTTCCTTCGCAGATCAACGAACACTGGGCGAGTCATCCGCAGGTCTTTGCTCGTTTTGCTCGTCATGTTGATACCGGGGAGCAAATGCCGCAGGCGTTGCGGAATAAGATGCAGCGGGCCAGCCTGTTTAACAAAGGTTACGACATGACCGAACTGCTCAGTGCCGCATTGTTGGATATGCGTTGGCACAGTCTGGAAAAGAGCGCGTTATCTCTTTCTGTCGAACAATTTGAACAGCAGGCGCTGGCGGCTGAAGGTTTGGATCTCAAGGCTGTGCCGCCTCGTTATCGCAGCAGCTATTTTGCCCATATCTTCGGCGGCGGTTATGCCGCAGGTTATTACGCCTATTTGTGGACGCAAATGCTGGCTGATGACGGTTATCAGTGGTTTGTAGAGCGGGGCGGATTAACCCGCGAAAACGGGCAGAAATTCCGCGAAGCGATTTTGTCCCGCGGGAACAGTACTGATTTAGCTGAACTTTATCGCCAGTGGAGCGGACGTGATCCAAAAATGGATCCGATGCTGGAACATCGTGGTTTGAGCGTCTAAGAGATTATTAGCCAGAATATTGAGCCGGGCGTGATGCCCGGTTTTTTATTATTTTTAAAGATGGCAATTTTTAGGGTTTTATATGAAAGTTGACAATAATGGTTATCAACAAATGATGATGAAATATATTCAGGAATGCTAGTTTAATAATGATGATGCCTTTGGATGTTTGATAAGATTAGCGTTCATGTACGGGCAGGTTTCTCAGGTAATTGTTAATGAAAATAGGGGTTCTAATAGCTGTGCTTGTTATGTCCGGATGTGCAGATAGTACAATTGTGCAATCCAGCGTCACTCCGTTTACGCCACATGTTTCACGCTCAAATGCTGAAATCATCGCACGGTATAAAGAAGCGCGTGAATCCGGGTTTTCCCATGGTTCTGCGTATCAATATGCCAGAGGCGACAAAACCTACACATCCGATCAATTAGAGGTGATTGGGCTTAATGAAATGCTGAATGAACCGTTATTGGTTTGACCGCTTTAGTGACAACGCTATGCCACAACAGATGGTATAGCGTAATATCCTGTTAATTATGATTTATTAATTACTATTAAAAAATTTACATAAATTTTCTTTTTTATCGTTAAGATAATTCCATCAGAAACGCTCGAACAGGGAGGGAGAACGTGATGATGAGAAATACGAAGGAAATAGATGCAATTTTGATTGAGTTGAACAAGTCCATTGATGCCCACTACAAATGGTTAGTGACAATGTTCCGCTGCGTGGTGTCTTCAGATGTTACGCAGCCAGATATTATGGGTGAAAACTCGCATTTTGCTTGTCGATTTGGACTGTGGCTTAATAATCAATCACGGTACAATGAGGATGATTGTAGTTACGTAAGCAAGATAAGCGCCACCCACGAAAAGATGCATTTATCAGGCAAGAAATTGCTAATGGCTATCGTGGAGAATCGTAGCCATTCATGGCATTTCGACAGTTTCCAGGACGCGCTGCTGGCATTTACCTCATCTGTAATGGACTACAAAATATATTTATTGAGTATCCGCAGTAATATCGACGCATTAACAGGTTTACCTGGCAGAAGAATGCTTGATGAGTCTTTTGATCGGCAGTTGCTCGATGCCGAACCGCTTAATCTTTATATATTGTTGTTAGATATCGATCGTTTTAAATACGTTAACGATACCTACGGCCATTTGGTGGGTGACGTGGTATTGCGGGCTCTGGCATCAAATTTATTGTCATGGACGCGATATGATGAGGCGGCGTACCGCTACGGTGGAGAAGAGTTCATTATCATCATCAGAACAAAAACGGACGAGCAGGCATGCCTAGCGGGTTTGCGACTTTGTCGTCTGATTGGTCAGAAAAAAATTCCCTACGCTGAGGGAGAGATCGGTATCACGGTGACGGCAGGCATAACCCGGGTTCAACAGGGTGAAACGCTGGATACCGCGCTTGGTCGGGCCGACAGGGCGATGTATCAGGGGAAACAGACCGGCAGGAATCGCTGCATGTTTATGGATGAAAATGAGCAAATTGCGTTGGTGGACACCAATGACGGAACCTCGTATCCCCTCAGTGCGTGAGTTTTCGAAAAACGCTTTGAGGTAGTTGCGTTTCGTTTAACTTTCATTGGGGTTGTCGATGATAGGTTAGCTGACTATCCGTTATCTTCGCAGGGAATTGCCAGATAGCGTATAAAAGCAAAACACAAATCTATCCATGCAAGCATTTACCGCTGGTTTATCCGGCGGTTTTTTTTATCTGTAAATCAGGAAAAAGGCACAGCGAGTGCGATTCAGGTAAAAAAATGGCCCCTTGTGCAGTTACGCTACAAGGGGCCGGGTCGGTGCAGGACTATCTCCGTTCATCAATCATCCCATCTGTGGCTAAAATACGCGGCCAAGAAACCGGAAAATAAAATAATTCCCAGAACAGCCATAAAAATATTCATATTACCCAGCATAGTAAATGCTCCTTTATCTGTGAGTTTCCTCTCTTACCTTAAGTTCACCTCGCTTATGACTATAGTAGCAATTCAATCTTAAACAAAGGCTGAACTGTGTGATTATTTCGACTGAAAAGTAAATTTTTGACATGATCACGTCGAATAAAATAAATAATAGTGACGAGACACATTTATCTGCGCACAAATAACCCTGTTTTTAAACCCTGAGACGCTGTTATGACGGTGTGCTGCTGATACAGATTGTTGCACGTTTATAATGCAGAGTTGTCTCATGGTGGTTCAATTTTTCGTTTGATTAATCCTTTTGGCGGGAAAATCTAATACTGTTCTATGTGCGCGAGATGCTAATTTGTTGATTTTATATGAGGTTTTAATATCTGGCATCGTTTTTGCCTTATCACTTCTGAACACCCTTAATTTGCACCGTTTTGTCTGCCCGGCTGCACCGGAGCTTTCAGCAAGTCTAATTTCAGGAGTGAAACTATGCAGCGTCGTACATTTTTAAAAGCTTTTGCACTTTCTGCCTCTGTTGTCGCAATGGGCGTGAGTTTTAGCGTTCAGGCAGCCGACACCATTAAGGTTGGCATCATGCATTCGTTATCCGGCACGATGGCCATATCCGAAACGCCGCTAAAAGATGTGGCGTTGATGACCATCGATGAAATAAATGCTCAGGGCGGTGTGTTGGGTAAAAAGCTGGAACCGGTGGTGGTTGACCCGGCCTCGAACTGGCCGTTATTTGCTGAAAAAGCAAGACAACTGCTGAGTCAGGACAAGGTGGCGGCAGTTTTCGGCTGCTGGACATCGGTTTCGCGTAAATCGGTTCTACCGGTATTTGAAGAGTTAAACGGTCTGCTGTTTTACCCGGTGCAATATGAAGGAGAGGAGATGTCGCCTAACGTCTTCTATACCGGCGCAGCCCCCAATCAGCAGGCGATCCCTGCGGTTGAGTATCTGATGAGTGAGGACGGCGGTAGCGCGAAACGCTTCTTCCTGCTGGGCACGGATTATGTTTATCCACGCACGACCAACAAAATTTTACGCGCCTTTTTGCACTCAAAAGGGGTCGCCGATAAAGACATCGAAGAGGTGTACACCCCATTCGGACACAGCGATTACCAGACCATTGTCGCCAGTATTAAAAAATTCGCCGCAGGGGGAAAAACGGCGGTGGTATCAACCATCAATGGGGATTCTAACGTACCGTTCTATAAAGAGTTAGCGAATCAGGGGCTGAAAGCCACCGATGTGCCGGTGGTGGCTTTTTCCGTGGGTGAGGAGGAGCTACGCGGTATTGATACCAAACCGCTGGTGGGTAACCTTGCCGCCTGGAACTACTTTGAGTCCGTCGATAATGCGGCCAACAAAAAGTTTGTCGCTGATTACCGGGCGTATGCCAAAGCGCACAAATTACCGAATGCTGATTCGGTGGTGACGAACGACCCAATGGAAGCCACATATGTTGGCCTGCATATGTGGGCGCAGGCGGTAGAAAAAGCCGGAACTACCGATGTGGATAAAGTTCGTGCTGCTATGGCGGGGCAATCTTTCGCTGCGCCATCAGGTTTTACCCTGACCATGGATGCGACCAACCATCACCTGCATAAACCCGTCATGATTGGCGAGATTGAAGGCAACGGCCAGTTTAACGTGGTGTGGCAAACCGATGAGCCGGTCCGCGCCCAGCCGTGGAGTCCGTACATCGCTGGTAATGATAAAAAATCTGAACAGCCTGTGAAAACCGCCAGCAACTGATCTAACGCCCTCCTGCGGGAGGGTAATGCTTTGGAGAACGCTCATGAAAGCTATGCGCTTTATTCGTGGTGTGTTGTTGCTGATGTGGTTTTTGCCGTGGATAGCCCAGGCCGCAGATGCTGATACCTTTACCGCCGCCAACCGTGCTCAGCAGGCCGCCTTACTTGAACAATGGGCGGTGAATCCCGACGTTCAGCGCATCCCGCTGCTCAGCGCGCTGCGAGATGAGAACCTGCTGACCGATAACACGAAAAATGCCTTCATCATGAACGGCTCGCACGTACAGCCGTTAGGAACAGCGATAGCCCCAAACGGCGAGCTAAAAAAAATTCGCCTGACTAACCGCCTGCGTAATCTGGTAGCCGGAGCGTTGGCTGTCCATCAGCTTTTAAGTGACAGTGTCACGGTAAGGGAGGAGGCAGCTCGTACATTACAGCGTGAGGCGCAGCCGGACATGCTGCCGTTTTTACAACAACGACTGGCTCAGGAGTCAGATGGTGATGTGAAATCCGCACTCGCTATTGTACTGGCAAATCTGCAATTGGGTAGCACCTCGCCGGAAGTCAGGCTTCAGGCAATCGAACTATTAGGGGTGTCAAATGATCCTGAAACTCAGGCGCGCCTGCAGCCATTCACCAGGGCTGAACATGAATCCGATGCCCGAGTGCGTGCTGCCGCTGACGAAAGTCTGAATTCCATCTCGCATCGTATGAAGGTTGGGGATCTTCTTGGGCAGGCTTTCATGGGACTGTCACTGGGTTCTATTTTGCTGCTTGCGGCATTGGGTCTGGCGATAACCTATGGATTACTCGGCGTCATCAATATGGCGCATGGCGAGATGTTGATGCTCGGGGCGTACTGTACCTGGATGGTGCAACAGTTGATGGGGCAGTTTTTCCCGCACGGGTTAGCCTGGTATCCGGTTATTGCACTTCCGGTCGCCTTTTTGCTGACTGCGGCAGTAGGAATGCTGCTCGAGCGTGGGGTGATACGCCATTTATATGGCCGTCCGCTTGAAACGCTACTGGCGACCTGGGGTATCAGCCTGATGCTCATCCAGTTGGTGCGTATGACTTTCGGCGCGCAAAACCTGGAAGTCGCCAATCCGGCATGGCTTTCCGGCGGCATTCAGGTTTATGCCAATCTGATATTGCCGTGGAACCGAATAGTGGTGCTTGGCTTTGCCATGCTGGTGCTGTTCTTCACCTGGCTGCTGTTGAATAAAACACGCCTCGGGCTGCGCGTGCGTGCCGTGACGCAAAATCGCAATATGGCGGCCTGCTGCGGCGTACCCACGGGACGAGTCGATATGCTGGCCTTTGGCCTTGGTTCAGGAATTGCCGGACTGGGAGGTGTGGCGCTCTCGCAACTAGGTAACGTAGGACCGGAGCTGGGGCAAAGCTACATTATCGATTCGTTTTTGGTGGTGGTACTGGGCGGCGTTGGACAGCTTGCCGGGAGCGTAGCTGCAGCTTTTGGGCTGGGGATATTCAATAAAATTCTGGAGCCTCAGGTGGGGGCGGTTCTTGGCAAAATCATGATCCTGGTGTTGATCATTCTGTTTATTCAGAAACGACCTCAGGGACTGTTCGCGCTGAAAGGGAGGGTTATTGACTGATGACGATGCCAATGACAATAACGCTGGCGCGTAAAGCGCCGCGTACAACACGCGTGCTGGGTCTGGGCTTACTGCTGGCGTTGATTATTCTGCCGTTTCTTGCGCTGTTACCTGCGGAGCATCCGCTGGCCATATCGGTGTGGACGTTGACGCTGGCCGGGAAAATTCTCTGCTATGCCATTGTGGCCGTTGCGCTGGATCTGGTGTGGGGTTATGCCGGAATGCTCTCGCTGGGACACGGTATCTTCTTCGCGCTGGGGGGCTATGCGATGGGAATGTACCTGATGCGCCAGGCTTCCGGCGAAGGATTACCGGCCTTTATGTCGTTCCTGTCGTGGAGCGAGCTGCCCTGGTTTTGGTGGGGGACGCAACATTTTCTCTGGGCGATACTGCTGGTTGTTCTGGTGCCGGGCCTGCTGGCGCTGGTATTTGGTTGGTTTGCCTTCCGTTCAAAAATCAAAGGTGTCTATTTCTCCATCATGACCCAGGCCCTGACTTTCGCCGGAATGCTGCTGTTTTTCCGCAATGAAACCGGCTTTGGTGGAAATAACGGTTTTACCGGTTTTACCACCATTCTGGGGTTTCCGGTGACCGCGACGTCCACCAGGATCGCGCTGTTTCTGGCGACGGTTATGCTGCTGGTGCTGGCAATATGGCTGGGACTTGCGCTGGCACGCAGTAAGTTTGGGCGTATTCTGACCGCCGTACGCGATGCCGAGAACCGTTTGATGTTCTGTGGTTACGATCCGAAAGGTTTCAAGTTATTGGTGTGGACGCTTTCCGCTGTACTGTGCGGCCTGGCCGGGGCGCTTTATGTCCCGCAGGTAGGGATTATCAACCCCAGCGAAATGTCGCCGACCAACTCGATTGAAGCGGCGATTTGGGTTGCTCTCGGCGGACGTGGAACCCTGATCGGCCCGGTATTTGGCGCTGTACTGGTGAACGGTGCTAAAAGCCTGTTTACCGTCATTATGCCGGAATACTGGCAGCTGTTTCTTGGCCTGATCTTTATTGGCGTTACGCTTTTTTTACCCCGTGGTGTGATTGGCCTGTTTCGCAAAGGAGACAAATAATGCAGCCGGATGAAGGACTTTTTACTCGCCAGATGCCTGGCGATCGGTTTCGCGAACAAACGGACCCGGTACTCCAACTGGAAAAAATTAACGTTAATTTCGACGGATTCCAGGCGTTAACGGATCTCTCGCTCAACATTGGCGTCGGGGAGCTGCGCTGTATTATTGGCCCCAACGGCGCCGGGAAGACGACGTTAATGGATGTCATAACCGGTAAAACCAGACCGCAAAGTGGTCGTGCGATATACGATCAGTCGACCGATTTAACAATGCTCGATCCCATTGCCATCGCGCGTCAGGGGATTGGACGGAAATTTCAAAAGCCCACGGTATTTGAAGCATTAACGGTGGAAGAGAACCTGGAGCTGGCGCTGAAAAATGATAAATCTGTCTGGGGGGCTCTACGGGCACGACTCTCAGGCGAACAACGGGATCGTATTGATGAAGTACTGGCGCTGTTGCGGCTGGGTAATGAGCGGGCCCGCCGCGCCGG
>NZ_SZWU01000060.1:286389-293952 GCF_005280935.1 Citrobacter sp. wls757
ACAGCCTTAATCGACCAACAAAAGCATACTGTCTCGATCTACTACACGGATCTCTCCCTCGAACATATCTGAATCCTTTCTCTGCTAATTAAAATCGTGATCTTTACCGCACAATAAGATATAACAATTATATAACATTCTATTCACTAAAAAACACACAACCATCATTGATAAATTCACGCGATCGTTGGCAGGGGTACAATTCTAATGGCTGATAGTAGTGTAACTGAGAACGGGGCGCTGGCAGACGGCGATACCCGTCGTCGTATATGGGCGATTGTCGGAGCATCATCAGGGAATCTGGTCGAATGGTTTGATTTCTATATCTATTCATTCTGCTCTCTTTATTTTGCTCATATCTTTTTTCCATCAGGAAATACCACCACACAACTCTTACAAACCGCTGGCGTTTTTGCCGCTGGCTTCTTGATGCGACCAATTGGAGGCTGGCTGTTTGGCCGTATCGCGGATAAGCACGGGCGTAAAAAGTCCATGTTGCTGTCCGTTTGTATGATGTGCATGGGATCGTTGGTGATCGCTTGTCTACCGGGATATGAAACTATCGGTACCTGGGCGCCTGCGCTATTACTGCTGGCAAGGCTATTCCAGGGGTTATCTGTCGGTGGTGAATACGGAACCAGCGCGACCTATATGAGTGAAGTCGCCGTTGAAGGTAAGAAAGGTTTTTATGCTTCATTCCAGTACGTAACGTTAATCGGCGGACAGTTACTGGCATTACTGGTTGTGGTCATATTACAGCACACGTTAGAAGACTCTGCGCTCAGAGAGTGGGGTTGGCGTATTCCATTTGCGTTGGGCGCCGTGCTGGCTATTGTTGCGCTATGGCTGCGTCGCCAACTGGATGAAACCTCGAAACAGGATGTTCGCGCGCTGAAAGAAGCGGGTTCCCTGAAAGGTCTGTGGCGTAATCGCAAAGCTTTTGTCATGGTGCTTGGTTTTACCGCCGCGGGTTCGTTGTGTTTTTACACGTTCACAACCTATATGCAGAAGTACCTGGTTAACACAGCCGGTATGCATGCCAACGTAGCCAGCGGGATTATGACGGCGGCACTGTGTGTGTTCATGCTGGTACAACCGTTGTTCGGCGCCTTGTCTGATAAAATTGGCCGACGTACTTCAATGCTGTGTTTTGGCGCGTTGGCCGCGATTTTCACCGTTCCCATTCTGACAGCATTGCAAAGCGTAACATCCCCGTATATGGCGTTTGCTCTGGTGATGTGTGCTCTGTTAATCGTCAGTTTCTATACGTCAATTAGCGGTATTCTGAAGGCCGAAATGTTCCCGGCACAGGTGCGCGCTCTTGGGGTCGGCTTATCTTATGCGGTGGCCAATGCGCTGTTTGGCGGTTCAGCCGAATATGTCGCGTTGTCCCTGAAGTCTGTTGGTATGGAAACGACATTCTTCTGGTACGTCACTGCGCTGGCAGTAGTTGCGTTTTTAGTATCGCTAATGCTGCATGGGAAGGGGAAAGGTCTGCGCCTCTAGTAATGTGCCAGTTGCCAGACCGCATAGCCGGTAGATGCGCCTGCAACATCCCAGGCGAAGTCCTTCCAGCTCCAGCCGCTCCCTGCGGGACGGCTGTCCCATAGCTCTTTTGACGCACCCAGGCTGACTGAGAACATCAGGCCGATAGCCGCACTGCGATCGCGGCTGTTGCCCTGATGTTGGGCATATTCATTGCCGGCTGCGGCAAGCATGGCGGAGGCGATGAAGTGTTGAGCTTTGTCTTGCCCGCTCCACTGGTCGTTAGCCATATGGCTGCAGCCCGAAATGGCAAGGATACTGGTAAGAATGAACAGGCGCACCGTTGCCTCCATATGAAAAACCCCGTCACTGGACGGGGTCTTGATTACAGAATACGGCTAATTAATCTGTCGATACGAATACGGCGTAGTCGACGGATGAGCTTACGCACTTTGACTGGATAGTCAGCAATGCTTTGCAGGTCGCGATAGTGCTTAACGACGGTAGTATGCGTACGGATAAGCTCCAGCTCTTTATCGCGCTGAGGGATGAGCTCTTGCTTAGGATCGTGGATAAGGATGGCGTTTTCCAGATCCAGACGCCAGGCACGAGGGTTAAGGTTGTTGCCGGTGAGCAGCATCCATTTATCATCAACCCACATACCTTTCAGATGATAGGTGTTGTCATCATCTTTCCATAGGCGTACGACCAGCTGGTCGGTATTAACGTAATACTGCAATCTGCTCAAGAAACGGCGCAGATTTATTTCGTACAGATAAGGCAGCGCACCGATGATCTTGAATGGCTCATCTTCCGGGATGAAAAAGTCATTGGCGGTTTTATCACCGACAATGATTTCAACCTTTTTCCCTTCACGCAGCAGTTGAATGATATTGCGCACCAGTATGGCGGGAAGGTTGAAATAAGGGGTACAGATTGTGAGCTTGTGCTCTGCGCAGGGCATAAGATGGAAAATGGTCTTATTTAACAGACTGGATTTCCCAAGGCCCACCAGAGGCGTAACCGAAAGCTGTTCGTTATCAGCATCACCCTGAAAATGGAATGACGCATCGCGCAGTTCCTGACGGTACAGGCGGATGTCGTTTTTAATTTCTGGGCTTTTAGGGCGGTTGATATCATCAAGACGGTTAACGCCGCGACCGTTCATCAGGTTTTGCGTCACCCAATCGAACATGATATCGGCCATTTGCGCGTTGCGAATCAACTGATAACGGTCATAGCGATATTTATCATGCTGATGCAGGTAAACATCGTTCAGACTGGCCCCGCTGTACAGGACGCTGTCATCAATGATAAAGCCTTTGAAATGCAGGACGCCAAGCGCTTCGCGGGTGTTAATCGGAACGCCATAGACAGGAATATCGATACCAGGGTTTTCTTGCGCCATTCGGCAATACCAGTCAGCATTGGTATTGGATGCCGCAGCACCAATACGACCGCGCTGGGCTCGGTGCCAGTCGACAAGCACCCGGACATCCAGTTCAGGACGCTGCCGTTTTGCCGCATAGAGAGCGTCAAGTATGCCTTTACCACCGTCATCCTGTTCCAGGTACAGCGCAATAATGCAGATCCGTCGCGTCGCGCTGGCTATTTTTTCCAGCAGAGTCTCCCTGAAATTAGCGGGAGCATAAAAGAAATCTACATCATCAACTGACTGAGAAATCTTGGGTAGTTGGGCAAGGTGTTGTTGATGTTTATTACGCTTAAATTTTGACAACATCACAGTGCATTTCTTCTCTGTTCATTGAAGGGTCCTCTGTGCTATGCAGACGACATAAGCGGGCAATGATACCACCAGTACCCATTAATGTGGTCAACATTTCCAGTACCTTACTCACGATTCCTCACATTGGGCCAGATCAAGCGTTAGCCCAACAATTCCCTCTTCGAGCTGGACGTCAACAACAAACCCGAGTTTTCGGGCCAGGGCGACCATCCCACGATTGTTCGGCATCGTAATACCATTCAAACGTATAAGTCCGTGATCTCGAGTATAGGCAATTAATTTTTCCATCAATCGGCGACCCAGTCCAAGCCCTTTGAGATCGGAACGAACCAGTACGGCAAACTCAGCGTCTACGTTATCAGGATCCGAGATCGCTCGCGTTACGCCGAGGATCTCTTCGTGATTATCTTTACAACGCACCGCAACAAAGGCCATTTCCCGATCGTAGTCGATCTGCGTCATATTGGCTAAATCTTCGTGGGTAAATTCGTTGATCTCACTGAAATAGCGATAATAAAGATCTTCTTTTGTCACCTGAGAAATGAACTGCTGAAGATGAGGTTCATCCTCCGGCAAAATGGGGCGGAACAGACAGCGCTCGCCGTTCTTCAACTCCACCCACTCTTCAAGCTGATGAGGGTAGGGACGTACAGCCAGTCTGCTTTCGTTATCTCCCGTGAAAGGGGCAATATCCAGCGTAACGTCCAGCGCGGTAAATTCTCCGGCCGAGGCCAGCAGCGGATGAATATCCAGACGCTGAATTTCCGGGCAATCGACGATCAGGTTGGAGACCTGCACCAGAAGTTGGCTCAACCCGGCGATATCCAAAGGGCGCAGTGCGCTGCGCGCGCGGATCTTTTTATTTTTGATCCCCTGGATCACCAGATAACGCGCCAGATTCATGTTCAATGGCGGCAATGCCACCACGGCTTGCTCTTCCGGTCGCCACTCAACACCACCTTCACCCAGCATAATCAACGGGCCAAATACCGGATCGTGTTCAACGACGACACGAAGCTCCTGAGCGCCGGCGCGATTCGCCATACTTTGCACTAATAAGCCGTGAATGCGTGCCTGCGGCCAGGCCATTTTTACCCGATCGAAAATTGCATTGGCGGCCTGCTGCACTTCAGTGGCTGTACGCAGGTAGAGCATCACCCCCTGAACTTCTGATTTATGCGGAATATCAGGAGAACGCAGCTTGAGCGCCACCGGGTAGCCGATTTGCTCCGCGATGTGTACGGCTTCCGCGCTGTCGCTGGCGATCCACGTTGGCAGCGTGTGTAAGCCATAAGCCTGTAAAATCGGCTGCACTTCATGGGTATCAAGCGATGTCGCTCCTTCAGCAATTGCCCGCTGTAACAGATTATGCGCTTCGGCGGTGTTGGAGGTCAGGCTGTCAGGCAGCGCAGGCGTTTCTCGTAGCTGCTTCTGGTTTCGCCGATACTCCACCATATGCATAAATGCGGTGATGGTACCTTCCGGCGTGCGGTAGGTGGGCAGTCCGGCTTCGCTAAACAGTCTGCGGGCTTCCTGAGAGGAAAACTCTCCGCACCAGTTGGTCAGCAACGAGACGAATTTTCCTCGGGGGTGATGCTTTACCGCTTCAATCAATGCCAGTGCGCTTTCGGTTCCGGGAGCGGCTGCGCTGGGTGAATGAATCACCATCAGCGCGTCGAAATCCTGGCTGGCGAGCAAAATATCCAGCGTCTTAACGTAGTGTTCGCTGCTGGCGTCATCACGCAGATCCAGCGGGTTGGCGATATCAACATGTTCAGGCAATGCATCGCGTAATTTCTGGCAGGTGTCTTCACTCAACGTCGCCAACTTGCCATTTTTTGACCACAGTTCATCTAATGCCAGTGCGGCAGGCGCGGCCCCATTGCTGATGATCATCAGCCTGTCGCCACGTAGTGGACGCATGTGGCTCAGGGTTTCGACCGCCGAAAACAGCTCGTGAGTGTCTTGCACGCGTAATAAACCGGCACGCTGAATAGCGGCATCCCACGCAGGGTCCATCCCGGCGCTGGTATGCAGTAAACGCTGCGCCGCTGGACTACGACCGCTCTTAATCACCAAAATAGGTTTATTGCGCGAGGCGCTGCGGGCGGCGGAAACAAAGCGTCGGGCATCACTTAAATGCTCGAGATACAGCAATATCGCGCTGGTTTTGCTGTCGCGCGCCAGGTAATCCAGCAGCTCATCAACGTCGATATCCAGGCTATCACCCAGCGCGATAAAGTAAGAAAAGCCCATTTCTCTCTGCTGTGCCCAGTCGAGTATGGTATTGGATACGGCAGCGGATTGAGAGATAAAAGCCAGCTTGCCGCGCTTAATCGGGACGGGGGAAAAGCTGGCGTTAAGCCCTTGCCAGGGCGCGAGAAGTCCCAGGCTGTTGGGGCCCAGCAAACGTATGTTGTAGCGTGATGCGCAGGCCAGCAGCTCTGCGTGCTGCGCCGCGGGAGCTGAGAGAATAATGCAGGTTTTACAGCCTTTCTCGCCAAGCGCTTCGAGTAACGCCAGGTTACGGCTGGCATTGGTGCACAACACGGCGAGATCCGGGCTAAAGGGCAGGCTGTTGATATTGGGCCATGCCAGTACGCCCAACACCGCTTTCCATGCGGGCGTCACCGGTAAAACAGGTCCATTGAAACCGCCGGCAAGCAGGTTACGCATCATCAGGTAACCCGCGCGATTAGGCTTCATTGACGCCCCAATCACCGCAATGGATTTCGGTCGCAGTAGTGCTTCCAGACCACGCTGACTCATATCGGCTTCCTTAATGACACCAGTGACCGAATGATTTTAAACGTTTTCTGAGGAATCTGCTGTGACGCTTCCCTGATGTTGAGTTTTTCCTGCCAGGTAGCGGGTTTTAAAGCGAGTGAAATGATCGCTTAACCCTTCTGCGGCTTGCGTATCTCCCGCCAGATCCAACAAGGCGATGGCCACTTCGGCAGTGCAATATTGCCCTTCAGCGTGAACGCTACGCAGGTGGTAAGCAGAAAGGCGTGATAAATCAACGGAGATCACCGGTAGGTTATCGAGGTACGGGCTTTTGCGGAACATTTTACGCGCCTCAGGCCAGGTGCCGTCGAGCATGATAAACAATGGGGGCTTACCGGCTGGTGGCGTGAAAATCACTTCACGCTCTTCACCCGCATAGGAGGCCGGGAATACAACCATCGGCTGGTAATCCGGATTTTTCACCAGTTCCAGCAGCGCCTGCGGCGGCTCGGTGCGTGACCACTGAAAAGCCGTGGTATCGGGTAGAATATCAGCAATCAAACGCCCCGTGTTGCTGGGCTTCATCGGCTCGGTATCAAACATCACCAGACAAAAGCGACTTTTTGCCTCAGAGGGTGCCAGCGTTGCGCACAAGCAGAGTTTCTGCGGCAGCAGGCAGCGCTGACAGCGGCGAACGCGATTACCTCGGGCAAGGAAAGGACGCGTGGCGCGCGCGAGGCGCTCAGCGCGTAACTGAAGAACAGCGTTATCGGTCATGGGGAAACACGTTGAAAAACGCTATTGTCGCAGAGGTGAAAACGGGGCACAAGATGCGCCCCGTAGAGATTATAATGATTCGTTAAGCCAGCTATCAAACGGGGCTTTTGGTACAGCGCCGTTAAGCATGTCGACGATTTCCCCTTTTTTGAAAATCATAATGGTCGGAATGCTGCGGATACCGAAACGGGCGCTGAGTTCACGCTCGGCTTCCGTATTCACTTTAACAAAACGCACTTTACCGCTACGCTCTTCCGCGACATCTTCAAAAATCGGGGCGAAGTTACGACATGGACCACACCAGGGGGCCCAAAAGTCAACGACCACCGGGAGATCGTCTTTTAACAGTTTATCCAGTGTCTCACCGGTCGCATTGATCACCTCCCCATCAAACAGGTCGTGACCACAGCGTCCGCATTTAGCCGCTTCCTGGACACGATCGTCGGGGATGCGGTTGATAGCCTGGCAGCTGGTACAAACGGTATTCATAACTAACCTCTGGATGAGTGGAGTGGACTTCACGGCAGGAACGCCAGTATGTTTCTATTATGTTACATATTATCGGGGAGTCTGTTCTAAACAACAATGCGTTTTATTCAATGAGTACAATAGTCCTTAGCTTTTAAATGAAATAATGGCTAACGACGTGCACATCGGGTAATCTGCGCGCTTCGCGCAGAGCAGGTGGAGAAAAACATGAGCGACGAACTGAAGAACAAAAACGGCAAGGTCAAAGTGATGTACGTCCGCAGTGACGATGACTCGGATAAACGCACCCAAAATCCACGTACTGGCAAAGGCGGCGGTCGCCCCGGTACTTCCCGAGC
>NZ_SZWU01000060.1:293990-294960 GCF_005280935.1 Citrobacter sp. wls757
GTCGTCGCCCTGCCCGTGATGACCGAAAGGGTCCGAACAGCGAACGCGGTCGTGAACGTGGTCGTGACCGCGATGTAGAACGTGACCGCAGACGTGAAGATTCACCGTGGCGTACCGTGTCCCGCGCACCGAATGATGACGCAGCGGATAAAGCCGATCACGGTGGTATTAGCGGTAAGAGCTTTATCGATCCTGAAGTATTACGCCGTCAGCGTGCGGAAGAAACCCGCGTTTACGGTGAGAATGCCTGTCAGGCTCTGTTCCAGAGTCGTCCGGACGCCATCGTCCGCGCCTGGTTTGTTCAGAGCGTAACCCCGCGCTTTAAAGAAGCATTACGCTGGATGGCGGCAAACCGCAAAGCCTATCACGTGGTTGACGAAGCCGAGCTGGCGAAAGCCTCTGGCACTGAACACCATGGTGGCGTCTGTTTCCTGATCAAAAAACGTAACGGTACTACCGTTAAGCAGTGGGTCGGTCAGGCAGGGGCGCAGGATTGCGTGCTGGCACTGGAAGATATCGCTAACCCGCATAACCTGGGCGGCATGATGCGTAGCTGCGCGCACTTCGGTGTGAAAGGCGTAGTGGTTCAGGATGCGGCGCTGCTGGAATCAGGTGCGGCCATCCGTACCGCTGAAGGTGGTGCAGAGCACGTTCAGCCGATTACCGGCGACAGCATTGTTGATGTGCTGGACGACTTCCGCCAGGCGGGTTACACGGTTGTGATGACCTCAAGCGCGAAAGGCAAACCGCTGTTTACTACCACGCTGCCGGAAAAAATGGTGCTGGTATTAGGGCGTGAGCGTGAAGCTCTGCCAGAAGCAGCATGCTCAGCCGACGATCTGTGCGTTGCAATTGACGGCACTGGCAAGGTAGAAACGCTCAACGTTTCTGTGGCAACAGGCGTGCTGCTCGCGGAGTGGTGGCGTCAGAACAAAGCCTGATAATAAAAATGCCAGCGAATCGCTGGCAT
>NZ_SZWU01000060.1:294994-310027 GCF_005280935.1 Citrobacter sp. wls757
TACTCGCTTTCTGCGGGTAATACCGGCATCCAGTCAATTGGCTTTTCACCTCGTTGTTCCAGCCATTCATTCGCCAGTACAAAGTGATTGCAGCCAAAGAAACCGCGATGCGCAGAGAGCGGTGATGGGTGGGGCGCTTTCAACACATGGTGACGCTGCGTATCAATAATCGCGCCTTTCTTCTGTGCGTGAGAACCCCAGAGCAGGAAAACCACACCTTCCCGATGTTGGTTAATCAGACTGATGACTTTATCGGTAAATGTTTCCCACCCAAGGCTGGCGTGAGAATGTGCCTGGCCGGCGCGGACGGTGAGTACTGTGTTAAGTAACAGTACCCCCTGGCGTGCCCAGCTTTCCAGATATCCGTGCGTTGGGCGCGTGAAGCCTGGAATTGTTGCCTCCAGCTCTTTGTACATATTCAGCAACGAGGGTGGAGTGGCAATGCCGGGGCGAACAGAGAACGCGAGACCGTGTGCCTGGCCTGGACCGTGGTAAGGATCCTGACCCAGGATGACGACTTTCACATCACCAAGCTCGGTAAAGCGAAAAGCGTTAAACACATCTTTTTGCGGCGGATAAATTGTCATACCCGATTGACGTTCGCCGGCAACGGTATGCAGCGTGTTAACAAAATAAGGCTGCTGTTTCTCTTCAGCCAGCACATCGTGCCAGGTTAATTCGGTGGCCATCTCGCTCTCCTGCGAATTTTCAATCCCCCTAGCTTAACTGCTTCTTTCGACGTCGCAAAATTCTGTACGTTACTCAATGGTCTACCCCTTAAAGATAGTTGAAAATTTATGTAAAAAGTTTAGCTGTGCACATGGCGTAAGTTGATGTAAAACAATAAAATCCACCTATCACCACTTTCCATGTGTGGTTTTTGTTGATTTAAATCAAAGATTCAAGGATGTGTGAGGGGTATATATACACTCAAGCAACAATGGTTTTACCAATTGGCCGGATGACGGCCAACCGAGATCAAATAATTTTGCCGGGGAGGCATCAAATGATTACAGGTATCCAGATTACTAAAGCTGCAAACGACGACCTGCTGAACTCTTTCTGGCTGCTGGACAGCGAAAAAGGCGAAGCTCGCTGCATCGTTGCGAAAGCAGGTTTCAATGCTGATGAAGTCGTTGCAGTCAGCAAACTGGGCGAAATCGAATACCGTGAAGTACCGGTAGACGTACAGCCGGAAGTCCGCGTGGAAGGTGGTCAGCACCTGAACGTGAACGTTCTGCGTCGCGAAACGCTGGAAGATGCAGTTAAGCATCCGGAAAAATATCCGCAACTGACCATCCGTGTTTCGGGTTATGCAGTGCGTTTCAACTCTCTGACCCCAGAACAGCAGCGCGACGTTATTGCTCGTACCTTTACTGAGAGCCTGTAAGGCTCACGGGGAATAACCCCGTTTAGCAGAGAATCAAAAAGCGGAAGATGCCAGTGCGTCTTCCGCTTTTTTGCATCTGTTAGTAAAAGATCCTCACCGCGCAATACACCAACAGCAGCGCCAGAATGATATTCAACTGTCGACCGTAACGGTGAAAAACGCGCTGAAAAAGATGGCCCGCCAGCGCCCAGCAGGCATTCCCGAAGGTGCCGATCAGCGCTAACAGAATACTCACCCCAATCAGCCAGTGGGCGTCCTGAGTGTACGGTAATACGAACGTGGATAACGCGGTAATGCCGTACAAAATGATTTTCACGTTAACAAACTGCAAGCCAAAACTTGCCCAGAAGCTAATCGGCTCTGACTGCAATCTATCGTTCGAGGTCGGGCTGGTGGCGATCTTCAGCGCCAGCCACAGGATATAAGCGGCCCCAGCCCAACTAAGCCAATGGATGATGGCTGGATCCATGACCGCCAGTGAAAATGAAATCCCGGCGCACATCATCATGACGATTAAAAAGCCCAGACTCATTCCGGCCAGTACGCGTGTACTCTGACGAAAACCGTGTGACGTCGCGGCGCTGAGCGCAAGGATGTTGTTTGGTCCGGGGGTTAGCGCGGTAATCAATGTATAGGTCCAGAATGCACTTAAAAGCGTGGGGGTCACTTGTTATCTCCTCTGTTTTGATAGACAGTACCCGAGGCAAAACATTAAAAAAAATGAATATTTTTGCATTCTGGATTCGATATTTTCGATGGGTTGGTGCGGATGGATTTACGTCGGTTTATTACGCTAAAAACGGTGGTGGAAGAGGGCTCATTTCTGCGGGCATCACAAAAACTGTGCTGTACGCAATCAACGGTTACCTTTCATATTCAACAGCTTGAGCAAGAGCTTTCGGTGCAGTTGTTTGAAAAAATTGGTCGCCGGATGTGTCTCACCAGTGAGGGAAAACGGCTGATGCCGCATATCCATGACCTGACGCGCGTGATGGCATCGATTCGACAGTCGGCACATCAGGATGCGCAGCCGAGCGGCGATCTACGTGTCGCAACAGGCGAAACGCTGCTGGCGTATAAAATGCCGCAGGTTTTACAGCGATTTAAACAACGTGCGCCCCATGTGCGGCTGTCTTTACAGTCGCTCAACTGTTATGTCATTCGCGATGCATTGCTCAGTGATGATGTTGATCTGGGGGTCTTTTATCGGGTGGGTAATGACGATGCCCTGGAGTTGATGCCGCTTGGCGATCAGTCACTGGCATTAGTTGCTTCGCCACTGCTTCAGCACGTTGATTTTACTCAGCATAACCAGCACATTCTCTGCAGTTTTATCATTAATGAGCCGCAATGTATTTTCAGACAACGCTTCGAGGGGCTACTGCGTAAACGACAGATTACGCTGGAAAATACCATTGAGTTATGGAGCATTGAAAGTATTAAGCAGTGCGTATCGGCAAATCTTGGGATCAGCTTTTTGCCGCATTTTGCCGTCGAGAAGGAGTTACGATCAGGGGAGTTGATTGAATTACCGTTCAGTGAACAACCTGAGTTAATTACGGCATTGTGTGGTTATCATGCCGGAAAAGTCGTTAGCCCGGCGATGCGGGTGTTTCTTGAGTGTATTGAAGAGAGTTTTGCATCACGTGAAAAAATGCCGGGCTAAATGGCCCGGCATTCGGTTTACTCTTTGTCGGACTGCTGGGTAGCAGCGCCGCTCGGCTTACGACGTTTGCCGATATTTTTTGCGTCGCGGTGACGTTTTTTCACCCGCGGCTTCTCTTTCTCTTTCGCCTTTTTCTCAGCGCGCTTCGCCAGCACTTTCTTGGATGGCTTACCGTTAGATTTCTCACTTGGCGCGCGCGTGGTTGGACGCAGTTCGTCAATGACGCGAGCTTTCAGCGGTTCGTCAATATAGCGGCTCGCTTTGCCGAGCAGCAGGTGGTCGTGCGCTTCAACCAAAGAGATCGCAGTGCCTTTACGGCCAGCACGACCGGTACGGCCAATACGGTGCAAATAGGCATCGCCACTGCGCGGCATGTCGAAGTTAAACACGTGGCTGACGTCAGGAATATCGATCCCGCGAGCGGCAACGTCGGTTGCTACCAGCACGTTCACACGACCATCGGTCAGGCGTTTGATCGCTTCGTTACGTTTGTTCTGCACCATCTCGCCTTCGAGATAGCAGTTATTAATGCCCGCCTGGCGCAGCCAGCCTGCCAGTTCGTGCACACGCTCACGTTTGCGTACGAAGACAATCGAGCGAGTCGCTTCTGGCTGTTTTAACAGGTGGATCAGCATGGCAGTTTTGTGCTCGATGTCATCGGCACGGTAGTAAAACTGATGGATCTTCTTGCGTTCGCGGGTGGACGGATCCGCTGAGACTTCGACCGGGTCTTCCAACAGACGCTCGGCAAAATCTTTAATCGCATCGCCTTCCAGCGTGGCGGAAAACAGCATGGTTTGCTTACGCCAGCGTGTTTCACCGGCGATATGCTCGATGTCCTGGGCAAAGCCCATGTCCAGCATACGGTCTGCTTCATCGAGAATTAGCGTTTCAACCGCATGGCAGTCGAAGTTTTCTTCTTTAATGTATTGCAGCAGACGACCCGTGGTGGCGACCACGATGTCCTGGTTTTCGCTAAAGACTTCCATGTGGTTCATGTAAGCCACGCCGCCGGTAATCGTAGCGATATCCAGATGTGTATTCTTCGCCAGCTCACGAGCGTGTTCGGCAACCTGCATCGCCAGTTCGCGCGTTGGCGTCAGGATTAAAATGCGCGGCGGACCAGATTTCTTGCGCGGGAAGTCGAGCAGGTGCTGCAACGCTGGCAGCAAATATGCCGCCGTTTTACCGGTGCCTGTCGGCGCAGAACCGAGTACATCACGGCCATCGAGCGCAGGCGGAATGGCGGCAGCCTGAATGGCGGTCGGGCGAGTGAAACCTTTTTCCTGGAGGGCATCCAGAAGGCTTTCATCGAGTTCAAGTTCGGAAAAAGTCGTTACAGTCATGTTCTACCTCTGAGTGGGGCGCTGATTATAGACGTTACGGCTGCAATCTTCATCTGTTTGTATGGATATACCTTCTCAGGTATTGTTTTTATCCTATGTTATCGTTTTTTTTCCAGGAAGGTTGTTCTTCATGCCCCAGTCTACATCCGTACTGAGACGTAATGGATTTACTTTTAAGCAGTTTTTTGTGGCACACGATCGCTGTGCAATGAAAGTCGGAACAGACGGCATTTTATTGGGGGCCTGGGCCCCCGTTGCGGGCGTAAAGCGGATCCTGGATATTGGTACCGGGAGTGGCCTGTTGGCGCTGATGTTGGCCCAGCGCACTGATGAAAACGTCATCATTGACGCCGTGGAGCTTGATGTCGATGCCGCGCAGCAGGCGCAGGAGAACATCGCGCAATCTCCGTGGATGCATCGCGTGAGTGTTCATACAGAAGATGCACAGCAGTGGATACCGCGTCAGACCGTGCGTTTTGATTTGATAATCAGCAACCCTCCCTATTATGAACAGGGCGTGGAATGTGCTACACCGCAGCGCGAGCAGGCGCGCTATACCACCACGCTCGATCACCAGGCGTTGCTTACGCTGGCGGCGGACAGCATTACGGAAGAAGGTTTTTTTTGTGTCGTGCTGCCGGAACAGATTGGGAACGCGTTTACCCAGCAGGCATTAAGTATGGGCTGGCATCTGCGATTACGTACGGATGTAGCAGAAACGGAAGCCCGACTACCGCATCGGGTATTGCTGGCATTCTCCCCGCAGGCCGGGGAGTGCTTTAGCGACAGGCTGGTGATTCGTGGGCCAGACCAACGTTACTCTGAAGGTTACACGGCGCTGACCCAGGCGTTTTACCTGTTTATGTGATGACTTAGCGGCGAGAGAATGGACGGGCCGGCTTCTGGAAGCTGCTCTGGGTAATCCAGCGTGTAGTGCAGGCCCCGACTCTCTTTGCGCATCATTGCGCAGCGGACAATCAGCTCGGCAACCTGCACCAGGTTACGCAGTTCCAGCAAATTGTTCGACACGCGGAAATGGGCGTAATACTCGTCGATTTCCTGTTGCAGCATGGTGATACGGCGCAGAGCGCGCTCCAGGCGCTTGGTCGTACGCACAATACCGACGTAATCCCACATAAACAGCCGCAGCTCATGCCAGTTATGCTGGATAACAACCAACTCATCCGGATTTTCTACCCGGCTTTCATCCCAGCCCGGGAGCGTGCTAACGCCGCGAGCATAAGGCATGCGCCTGTCGATATCTTCAGCCGCGGACCAGCCATAAACCAGACACTCCAGCAATGAGTTCGATGCCATCCGGTTGGCGCCATGCAGGCCGGTGTAACTCACTTCGCCGATCGCATACAGCCCGTCGACATCGGTACGGCCAAAGTCATCCACCATCACACCGCCGCAGGTATAGTGCGCGGCAGGCACTATGGGAACTGGCTCTTTGGTTAAATCAATGCCCAGTCCCAGCAACTTTTCATAAATCATCGGGAAATGCTGACGAACAAATTCTTCCGGCTTATGGCTGATATCGAGGAACATGCAATCTGCACCAAGGCGCTTCATTTCATGATCAATGGCGCGGGCGACAATATCACGGGGAGCCAGTTCGCCACGTTCGTCAAAATCGGGCATAAAGCGTGAACCGTCCGGGCGCTTCAGGTGCGCGCCTTCGCCGCGCAGCGCTTCGGTCAGCAGAAAATTGCGTGCCTGCGGATGATACAGCGCAGTCGGGTGAAACTGGTTAAACTCCAGGTTGGCGACGCGGCATCCTGCGCGCCAGGCCATTGCAATCCCGTCACCCGAGGAAATATCCGGATTGGTGGTGTATTGATACACCTTTGATGCGCCGCCGGTGGCCAACACTACCGACTTCGCATGGCAGGTTTCGACGGCTTCTTTATTACGATTCCAGATCCATGCGCCGACAACCCGACGCGTTCCCGGCAGACCTATTTTATCGGAGACAATCAGGTCGACGGCGTTGCTACGCTCAAGAACCCGGATATTGGGGTGATTTTGTGCCTGGCTGACGAGGGTGGTTTCGACTTCTTTGCCGGTAGCATCCGCAGCGTGCAGGATGCGTCGATGGCTGTGACCGCCTTCACGGGTCAGGTGATAGCTCTCTTCGCCGTTAGGCTGAACCTGTGTATCGAATAAGACGCCCTGATCGATAAGCCATTGAACGCAGGTGCGAGCATTGCTGGCGACAAATTCAACCGCATGGCGATCGCACAGCCCGGCCCCGGCAATCAGCGTATCTTCAACGTGGGAGTCGATACTGTCGGTTTCATCGAAAACCGCGGCAATACCCCCCTGGGCATAAAATGTCGAGCCTTCGCTGACCGGCCCTTTGCTCAGGACAATAACCTGATGTTTTTCAGCCAGGCGCAGCGCCAGTGAGAGTCCGGCAGCCCCGCTGCCAATGATCAGCACGTCACAGGATAATTCAGGAGTCGTATTCATGATGTTTGTTTAATTTACTAAACAGTGTTTGGTCACCATAGCATCACATTGCGCGATACTGCACGTTTTATTTTTAAATGTGTTGCAATGACTAAACATGAAGGAAAAGCATGATGAGGGCGAAATAGGCAAAAATATTTTGTGAAGCAGGCCGTTAGCATCAGATTATGTGATGAAATAAAGTGCCCGTTGGGTTACTCTGCAAGCGGTGAAATGGGCATTTCTGTACAGATAGTGCGTTGATCGGGTTATGTAGACTTATAATGAGAGATAAGACCTGTCTACAACATGACAAACAAAAAACAATGCGTAACGGAACTTTACGAAACTTGAGCACTCTAAGCATTTGCTTGCTCATAGTGAAGCTGATGGAGTGGCGTTTCGAAAGCGCGTGGAAATTTGGTTTGGGGAGACTTTACCTCGGATGAGCGAGCAGTTAACGGACCAGGTCCTGGTAGAACGGGTCCAGAAGGGAGATCAGAAAGCCTTTAACCTACTGGTAGTGCGCTATCAGCATAAGGTGGCGAGTCTGGTTTCTCGCTATGTACCGTCGGGTGATGTACCCGATGTAGTACAAGAAGCATTTATCAAAGCCTATCGTGCGCTGGACTCGTTCCGGGGAGATAGTGCTTTTTATACCTGGCTGTATCGTATTGCAGTCAATACAGCGAAGAATTACCTGGTCGCTCAGGGGCGTCGTCCACCTTCCAGTGATATAGATGCGATTGAAGCAGAAAATTACGAAAGTGGCGGAGCACTGAAAGAAATTTCGAACCCTGAGAACTTAATGTTGTCAGAAGAACTGAGACAGATAGTTTTCCGAACTATTGAGTCCCTCCCGGAAGATTTACGCATGGCAATAACCTTGCGGGAGCTGGATGGCCTGAGCTATGAAGAGATAGCCGCTATCATGGATTGTCCGGTAGGTACGGTGCGTTCACGTATCTTCCGAGCGAGGGAAGCTATTGATAATAAAGTTCAACCGCTTATCAGGCGTTGACGATAGCGGGATACTGGAAAAGGTATTAGGCATGCAGAAAGAGAAACTTTCCGCTTTAATGGATGGCGAAACGCTGGATACTGAGTTACTCAAAGAGCTAACTCACGACCCGGAAATGCAAAAAACCTGGGAGAGTTATCACCTGATTCGCGATTCCATGCGAGGTGATACCGCCGACGTTCTCCATTTCGATATTTCCGCCCGCGTAATGGCCGCCATCCAGGATGAGCCAGTACGTCAGACGGCGCCATTGATTCCTGAGGCCCAGCCAGCACCGCACCAGTGGCAGAAAATGCCATTCTGGAAGAAAATGCGTCCGTGGGCCGCGCAGCTTACCCAAATGGGTGTGGCCGCGTGCGTATCACTTGCAGTTATCGTTGGCGTCCAGCACTATAATGGGCAATCTGAAACGTCCCAGCAGCCCGAAACACCGGTATTTAATACATTACCGATGATGGGTAAAGCCAGTCCGGTTAGCTTGGGTGTACCTTCTGACGCGACGGCCAGCGGCGGTCAACAACAGCAGGTACAGGAGCAGCGTCGTCGTATTAATGCCATGTTGCAGGATTACGAATTGCAACGTCGACTGCACTCTGAACAGCTTCAGTTTGAGCAGGCCCAAACACAGCAAGCCGCTGTGCAGGTGCCAGGAATTCAAACTTTAGGAACGCAATCGCAGTAATGAAGCAACTTTGGTTTGCCATGTCACTTGTGGCTGGTAGCCTGTTCTTCTCTGTAAACGCCTCGGCCAATCCTGCGTCCGGGGCGTTGTTGCAGCAGATGAATCTGGCCAGCCAGTCGCTAACCTATGAGCTGTCATTTGTCAGCATCAATAAGCAGGGTGTTGAATCCCTACGTTATCGTCATGCCCGCCAGGATAACCGTCCACTCGCGCAACTATTACAAATGGATGGACCGCGCCGGGAAGTGGTGCAACGCGGCAACGAAATTAGCTATTTTGAGCCTGGTCTCGAACCGTTCACGCTGAACGGCGATTATATCGTTGACTCTCTGCCATCCCTGATTTACACCGATTTCAAACGCCTTGCTCCCTACTATGATTTTATCTCAGTAGGCCGCACCCGTATTGCCGATCGGCTCTGTGAAGTGATCCGCGTTGTGGCGCGTGACGGCACCCGTTACAGCTATATCGTTTGGATGGACACGGAGACCAAACTGCCAATGCGTGTCGATCTCCTCGATCGTGATGGCGAAACGCTGGAACAGTTCCGTGTGATCTCCTTTACCGTGAATAACGGTGTTAGCGACAGCATGCAGACGTTAGCAAAAGCGAATTTACCACCGTTGCTGTCGGTTCCTGCAGGCGAGAAAACCAACTTCAACTGGAGTCCGTCGTGGTTGCCACAAGGTTTCAGTGAGGTCTCAAGCAGTCGACGTCCGCTGCCGACGATGGATAACATGCCGATTGAATCACGCCTTTATTCTGATGGCCTGTTTAGTTTCTCCGTGAACGTAAACCGTGCGACGCAGAACAGCGCCGATCAACTGCTGCGTACTGGCCGCAGAACGGTCAGCACCAGCGTGCGTGATAACGCGGAAATTACGATTGTGGGCGAGCTTCCACCACAAACGGCGAAGCGTATCGCGGACAATATCAAGTTCAGGGCAGCACAATGATTAAAGAGTGGGCGACGGTCGTCTCCTGGCAAAATGGTCTGGCGACGGTCAGCTGTGATGTTAAAGCATCATGTAGCAGTTGCGCTTCCCGGGCCGGATGTGGGAGCCGCGTGCTGAATAAACTGGGACCACAGACCACACACACCATCGTGGTGTCCTGCGACGAACCCTTGACCCCTGGTCAAAAAGTTGAACTGGGCATTGCCGAAGGTAGCCTGCTGGGTTCGGCGATGCTGGTCTACATGTCTCCGTTGGCGGGACTGTTTCTTTTCGCAGCGCTGTTCCAGGTGCTGTTTGGTTCCGATCTTGCGGCATTAAGCGGCGCAGTGCTGGGGGGCGTGGGCGGATTCCTGATTGCTCGTGGATACTCTCGTAAGCTTGCTGAACGCGAAGCCTGGCAGCCGGTCATTCTGAACGTTGCTCTCCCACCCGATCTTATTCGCGTCGAAACCCAGTAGTGATATCTTTGCCTGATGGCGTTGCGCTTATCAGGTCTACAGCGTGCTCAGATGCAGGCGTAGGCCGGATAAGGCGTTTATGCCGCCATCCGGCAAAAGTTTCACCGACTTTGCAAGGTTGTTTCCAGTTCCCGCTATCCTTGCTCTATGAACGTTTCCTCGCCTCAGCGTTGTAGTGTAGAATGCGGCGTTTCACTTAAACAGACGTTAAGCTCAGATCAGCGACTTCTCAGAGCCTGCTTCGGCGGGCGTAAGGCACAATAATTACACTATATGAAGAACATACGTAACTTTTCAATCATAGCTCACATCGACCACGGTAAATCGACGCTGTCTGACCGTATTATCCAGATCTGCGGTGGCCTGTCTGACCGTGAAATGGAAGCGCAGGTTCTCGACTCGATGGATCTTGAGCGTGAGCGCGGTATTACTATCAAAGCGCAGAGCGTGACGCTCGATTTCAAAGCATCTGATGGTGAAACCTATCAGCTTAACTTTATCGACACCCCGGGCCACGTTGACTTCTCGTATGAAGTTTCCCGCTCGCTTGCTGCCTGTGAAGGCGCATTGCTGGTTGTTGATGCCGGACAGGGCGTAGAAGCGCAGACCCTGGCTAACTGCTATACCGCCATGGAAATGGATCTGGAAGTAGTACCGGTACTGAATAAAATTGACCTGCCAGCCGCCGATCCTGAACGCGTAGCGGAAGAGATCGAAGATATCGTCGGTATCGATGCGACAGATGCCGTTCGCTGCTCGGCGAAAACCGGCGTTGGCGTCACTGACGTTCTTGAACGTCTGGTACGCGACATTCCGCCGCCGGAAGGCGATCCGGAAGGCCCATTGCAGGCGCTGATCATCGACTCCTGGTTCGATAACTACCTTGGCGTGGTGTCACTGGTGCGTATTAAAAACGGCACCATGCGTAAAGGCGACAAAATTAAAGTAATGAGCACCGGTCAGGTCTATAACGCTGACCGTCTGGGCATCTTCACGCCAAAACAGGTTGACCGTACCGAGCTGAAATGCGGCGAGGTAGGTTGGTTGGTTTGTGCGATTAAAGACATCCTCGGCGCACCGGTTGGCGATACCCTGACGCAGGCGCGTAACCCGGCAGACAAACCGCTGCCAGGCTTTAAAAAAGTGAAGCCGCAGGTTTACGCCGGTCTGTTCCCGGTGAGCTCTGACGACTATGAAAACTTCCGTGACGCGCTTGGCAAACTGAGCCTGAACGACGCCTCCCTGTTCTACGAACCGGAAAGCTCTACCGCGCTGGGCTTCGGCTTCCGTTGTGGCTTCCTTGGTCTGCTGCACATGGAGATCATTCAGGAACGTCTGGAGCGTGAATACGATCTGGATCTGATCACCACCGCGCCGACCGTAGTCTACGAAGTCGAAACCACGGCGAAAGAGACTATCTACGTCGATAGCCCGTCCAAGCTGCCGCCGCTGAACAACATCTACGAACTGCGTGAGCCGATCGCTGAGTGTCACATGCTGCTGCCGCAGGCTTACCTTGGCAACGTCATCACCCTGTGTATCGAGAAGCGTGGCGTC
The DNA here is from genome assembly GCF_005280935.1 of Citrobacter sp. wls757. Classification (NCBI taxonomy): domain Bacteria; kingdom Pseudomonadati; phylum Pseudomonadota; class Gammaproteobacteria; order Enterobacterales; family Enterobacteriaceae; genus Citrobacter; species Citrobacter sp. wls757. The sequence continues at coordinate 306,525 of NZ_SZWU01000060.1, forward strand.
CAGACAAACATGGTTTACCACGGTAACCAGGTGGCGCTGACGTATGAGATTCCAATGGCGGAAGTCGTACTCGATTTCTTCGACCGTCTGAAGTCGACCTCTCGCGGCTACGCGTCGCTGGACTATAACTTCAAACGCTTCCAGGCGTCTGACATGGTGCGTGTTGATGTCCTTATCAACAACGAACGTGTCGATGCGCTGGCGCTGATTACCCACCGCGACAACTCCCAGAGCCGTGGCCGTGAACTGGTTGAGAAGATGAAAGATCTGATCCCTCGCCAGCAGTTTGATATCGCGATCCAGGCGGCCATTGGTACGCACATCATCGCGCGTTCAACGGTTAAGCAGCTGCGTAAAAACGTTCTGGCGAAATGCTACGGTGGTGATATCAGCCGTAAGAAAAAGCTGCTGCAAAAACAGAAAGAGGGTAAAAAGCGCATGAAGCAGATCGGTAACGTCGAACTGCCGCAGGAAGCGTTCCTCGCCATTCTGCATGTCGGTAAAGACAGCAAATAATCTTAAGGAGTTGGCATGGCGAACATGTTTGCCCTGATTCTGGTGATTGCCACACTGGTGACGGGCATTTTATGGTGCGTAGATAAATTCATCTTCGCGCCAAAGCGCCGGGAGCGTCAGGCAGCAGCGCAAGCTGCTGCAGGTGATTCACTGGATAAAGCTACGCTGAAAAAAGTGGCACCTAAGCCAGGCTGGCTGGAAACCGGGGCGTCCGTTTTCCCGGTACTGGCGATTGTGCTGGTGGTGCGTTCATTTATCTATGAACCATTCCAGATCCCGTCAGGTTCGATGATGCCGACGCTGCTTATCGGTGACTTTATCCTGGTGGAGAAATTCGCCTACGGGATTAAAGATCCGATTTACCAGAAAACGTTGATCGAAACCGGTCATCCGAAACGCGGTGATATCGTGGTGTTTAAATACCCGGAAGATCCGCGTCTGGACTACATTAAACGTGCTGTCGGTTTACCGGGAGACAAAGTAACGTACGATCCAGTGGCGAAAGAGGTGACTATTCAGCCTGGATGCCGTTCCGGTCAGGCGTGTGAAAACGCGTTGCCGGTAACGTACTCTGATGTTCAGCCAAGTGATTTTGTACAGACCTTTGCTCGTCGTAACGGCGGTGAAGCGACCAGCGGCTTCTTTGAAGTTCCGCTGAACGAAACAAAAGAGAACGGTATTCGCCTTTCTGAGCGTAAAGAAACGCTGGGTGAGGTTACGCACCGCATTCTGACCGTGCCGATTGCGCAGGATCAGGTGGGGATGTATTACCGTCAACCTGGTCAGCCGTTGGCAACCTGGATCGTTCCGCCGGGACACTACTTCATGATGGGTGATAACCGTGATAACAGCGCGGACAGCCGTTACTGGGGATTTGTACCGGAAGCGAATCTGGTTGGTAAAGCGACCGCTATCTGGATGAGTTTCGATAAGCAAGAAGGTGAATGGCCGACCGGTGTGCGTTTAAGCCGTATTGGTGGCATTCACTAATCACCGATAATCGTTCACGTTGTCGTCATTACGGCGGCAGCGTGAATTATTTCTCGGATAAATTCCCGCAGACTAACGACATCCCTTGTCGTTGTGTATAGAATATTCCCCCGAAGTTTTAGGTTGGCACCGACAGGTTGCCACGGCACACGAAACAGCGTTGGTTTGTATACAAAAGCATGCAGGCGAAGCCGGATGGCTCAGCGAAGTGCGTATATCAGGTCTGTTTCGTGTGCTGAATTGTTGACGCATTCATTTATTGGTATCGCATGAACCCCATCGTAATTAATCGGCTTCAACGGAAGCTGGGCTACACTTTTAATCATCAGGAGCTGTTGCAGCAGGCATTAACTCACCGGAGCGCCAGCAGCAAACATAACGAGCGTTTAGAATTTTTAGGCGACTCTATTTTGAGCTTTGTTATCGCTAATGCGCTGTATCACCGTTTCCCGCGTGTGGATGAAGGTGATATGAGCCGCATGCGCGCGACGCTGGTTCGCGGCAATACGCTGGCTGAATTAGCCCGTGAGTTTGACCTCGGTGAATGTTTACGTTTGGGGCCAGGTGAGCTGAAAAGCGGCGGCTTCCGTCGTGAATCAATCCTGGCGGATACCGTTGAAGCTTTGATCGGCGGCGTCTTCCTCGACAGCGATATTCAAACCGTTGAGCAATTGATCCTGAACTGGTATCAAACTCGTCTGGATGAAATTAGCCCAGGCGACAAACAAAAAGATCCGAAAACGCGCCTGCAGGAATATTTGCAGGGCCGCCACCTGCCTCTGCCGTCTTATTTGGTTGTACAGGTCCGTGGTGAAGCACACGATCAAGAATTTACTATCCACTGCCAGGTCAGCGGCCTGAGTGAACCGGTGGTTGGCACAGGTTCGAGCCGTCGTAAGGCTGAGCAGGCTGCCGCCGAACAGGCGTTGAAAAAACTGGAGCTGGAATGAGCGAAGAGAAAACCTACTGCGGATTTATTGCTATCGTCGGTCGCCCGAACGTCGGCAAATCCACCCTGTTGAATAATCTGCTTGGGCAGAAGATTTCTATTACCTCACGTAAGGCTCAGACAACACGTCACCGTATTGTTGGCATCCATACCGAAGGCGCGTATCAGGCGATTTATGTTGATACCCCGGGTCTGCATATGGAAGAAAAACGGGCTATTAACCGCTTGATGAACAAAGCGGCGAGCAGCTCGATCGGTGATGTTGAACTGGTTATTTTCGTTGTCGAAGGCACCCGCTGGACGCCGGACGACGAAATGGTGCTCAACAAGCTGCGTGATGGCAAAGCCCCGGTTATTCTGGCCGTCAACAAAGTCGACAACGTTCAGGAAAAAGCCGATCTGCTGCCGCACCTGCAGTTCCTGGCAAGCCAGATGAACTTCCTTGATATCGTACCGATTTCTGCCGAAACCGGCTTGAATGTCGATACCGTTGCGGGCATCGTGCGTAAGCATTTGCCGGAAGCTATTCATCACTTCCCGGAAGATTACATCACCGACCGTTCTCAGCGCTTTATGGCCTCTGAAATCATCCGTGAAAAGCTGATGCGTTTTCTGGGTGCTGAACTGCCGTACTCCGTTACCGTGGAGATTGAGCGTTTTATCTCTAACGAGCGCGGTGGCTACGACATCAACGGTCTGATCCTCGTTGAACGTGAAGGGCAGAAGAAGATGGTTATTGGCAACAAAGGGGCCAAGATTAAAACCATCGGCATCGAAGCGCGTAAAGACATGCAGGAGATGTTCGAAGCGCCCGTTCACCTCGAACTGTGGGTGAAAGTGAAATCCGGCTGGGCCGATGACGAACGCGCGCTGCGTAGCCTCGGTTACGGCGACGACGTCTAAACACATCCTCTGAAACACGGCGAGTATATGGAAGGATGGCAACGCGCTTTTGTCCTGCATAGTCGCCCCTGGAGCGAAACCAGTCTCGTGCTGGACGTCTTCACGGAAGAGTCGGGTCGCGTGCGCCTTGTGGCTAAAGGCGCAC
>NZ_SZWU01000060.1:310068-310416 GCF_005280935.1 Citrobacter sp. wls757
AACGCTCCAATCTTAAAGGCGCACTCCAGCCTTTTACCCCGTTGTTGCTTCGCTTTGGTGGACGTGGCGAGGTCAAAACCTTGCGCAGCGCCGAAGCCGTTTCTCTGGCACTCCCCCTTAGCGGAATCACGCTGTACAGCGGCTTGTATATTAACGAGCTTATCTCGCGCGTACTCGAATACGAAACCCGCTTTTCTGCACTCTTTTTCGATTACCTGAACTGTATTCAGGCGCTGGCTGGCGCGACGGGTTCGCCAGAACCTGCATTGCGTCGCTTTGAGCTGGCCTTACTTGGTCATCTGGGGTATGGCGTCGATTTTACCCACTGTGCGGGCAGCGGCGAGCCGG
>NZ_SZWU01000060.1:310510-330004 GCF_005280935.1 Citrobacter sp. wls757
CGCCACCTTTACCGGACGCCATCTGAAAGCACTCGAATCGCGGGAATTTCCGGATGCTGATACGCTTCGCGCCGCGAAACGCTTTACCCGCATGGCGTTAAAGCCGTATCTTGGTGGTAAGCCCTTAAAGAGCCGCGAATTATTCCGGCAGTTTATGCCGAAGCGAAAATAAAAAACGAGGATTGTCATGGCCGAATTACTGTTAGGCGTCAACATTGACCACATTGCCACTTTACGTAATGCACGCGGTACCGCATATCCGGACCCGGTTCAGGCAGCGTTTATCGTTGAACAGGCGGGCGCGGACGGTATTACCGTACACCTGCGTGAAGACCGTCGTCATATCACCGACCGTGACGTACGTATTTTGCGCCAGACGCTGGATACGCGCATGAATCTGGAAATGGCAGTCACCGAAGAGATGCTGTCGATTGCCGTTGAGACTAAGCCGCATTTTTGCTGCCTGGTGCCGGAAAAACGTCAGGAAGTTACCACTGAAGGTGGGCTGGACGTCGCCGGTCAGCGTGACAAGATGCGCGATGCCTGCAAACGGCTGGCGGACGCAGGCATTCTGGTTTCGCTGTTTATCGATGCCGATGAAGAACAGATTAAGGCCGCTGCGGAAGTTGGCGCACCGTTTATTGAGATTCACACCGGCTGTTACGCCGATGCGAAAACCGACGCAGAACAGGCCAGCGAACTGGCGCGTATCGCCAAAGCGGCAACCTATGCTGCAAGTCTTGGCCTGAAGGTGAATGCGGGTCACGGTCTGACGTATCACAACGTTAAAGCTATCGCGCGGATCCCGGAAATGCACGAGCTGAACATTGGCCATGCCATTATTGGACGTGCGGTGATGAGCGGCCTGAAAGAGGCCGTAGTAGAAATGAAGCGCCTGATGCTGGAAGCGCGTGGCTAATGGCGATTCTGGGATTAGGTACGGATATCGTGGAGATTGCCCGCATCGAAGCGGTGATCTCCCGTTCCGGCGACCGCCTGGCAAGACGTGTGCTCAGCGACAACGAATGGGCAATCTGGGAAACGCATCAGCAGCCGGTGCGTTTTCTGGCGAAGCGTTTTGCAGTCAAAGAGGCGGCAGCAAAAGCCTTTGGCACGGGTATTCGCAATGGGCTGGCGTTTAATCAGTTTGAAGTCTTTAACGATGAACTCGGTAAGCCGCGTCTGCGATTATGGGGAGAGGCGTTAAAACTGGCGGAAAAACTCGGCGTTGCGCACATGCATGTGACGCTGGCCGATGAGCGTCACTACGCCTGCGCCACGGTGATTATCGAAAGTTAGATTCAGGACGATGCCGGATGGCGACGCGTAGCGTCTTATCCGGCCTACGGGTTATGCGTTTGTTGCAGGGGCAGGGTAGGGGCTTCATCGCCAGATGGCGACGCGGCTAAAGTTTATCGGCGTGGTGCATCAGCACAAACTTATCCCACAGCTGCTCTTCTGTTTCGACATGCGCCGGATCTTTCAAAATAGTATTGGGGATCGGGCACACCTTCTGGCAGGTTGGCGTGTCGTAATGGCCTACGCATTCCGTACACTTGTCGCTGTTAATCTCGTAAATGCTATCACCCATCGAAATCGCCTCATTCGGGCATTCGGGCTCGCACATATCGCAATTGATACACTTTTTAGTGATTAACAGGGCCATCAGGAAACTCTCAAAACATCACAAATCGGGCGGGCATTATACGCGCATTCTTTGCTCAGACCAGTTTTTTTACCAGTGCCTCACTGTGGCGAATACGTTCCGGGGCATGCTCCAGATCCTGCTGTACCAGCGCCATAAACAGTAAATCAGTGAGCATCATTTGCGCATGGGTGGAGGAAATCGCTGCGCTGCGCGTGGCCTGCTCCTCGGCAATGGTGTACAGACAATGACTTGCCCGTTGCTGCAGTGCGTTCGGTGTAAATCCGGTGATGGCGAGGATTTTCGCGCCGGTGCGCAACGTTTCATCCGCAGCCAGGTTGAGCTCGCGACGCTCTCCGGTATACGAAATGGCCAGCAGTAGATCGTTGGGCGAAAGCGCCTGCACCGTCGCCAGTAGGGCGTGCATATCGCGTTCCACCACCGCGTTAAAACCAATCTTCAGCAGCTTCCAGGCAAAATTCTGTGCCACCAGACCCGATGCGCCAATCCCGGTCACGATAATGCGGCGGGCTGAACGCAGCATCGTGACGCTCTCCATCAGTTTCTCTTCGCTGTTGACGTCCAGCGTTGCATGCATCGCCGCCACGTTCTCCTTAATCAGTTTCTCGCCTACCATTCGCATCGGGTCGTCACCGCGAATCTGATTATGTACCGGAATGGAATGGGGATTGGGATTGCTGGCCAATGCTTCGCTAATCGCCAGTTTGAGTGCCGGGAATCCTTTAAAGCCCATCTTTTGCGCGAATTTCACCACGCTGGACTGGCTGACGCCCGCTTCAAAGGCCAGCTGTTGTGAACTGAGATGACGCGCAGTATCCGGCTGAGCAAGAAGATAATCCGCAAGTTTTTTATCGCTTTGCGCGAGATCCGGATAACGCTGACGAATGCGAATTAAACAGTTCATGCTTTCTCCTGGCGAAAATGTGATGGCGATTACAAAACAAAATATCACTCGCCTTAGTGAATATAATATTCCATTATGACAGATTATTATGAATTAAAAATTCCTAAGGAACAAAAAATGAATCTCGGTGCGTTAGTTTCAGAAACCCGTAATCCTCAGACCATGGATCTGGATGCGCTCTCCACTCTGGAGTTGGTTCATCGTTTTAATCAACAGGATACGCTGGTAGCTGAAGCAGTAAAAGCAACTCTTCCTGAAGTTGCGCGTGCGGTCGATGCGGCAGCTGACGCGCTAAAAGCCGGTGGACGCATTATTTACATGGGAGCAGGTACCAGCGGGCGTCTTGGGGTGCTGGACGCGTCTGAATGCCCACCGACCTTCGGCGTCCCGCACGGTCTGGTGGTTGGGCTGATTGCCGGGGGACCGGGCGCTTTGCTGAAGGCAGTAGAAGGCGCAGAAGATAACCCGCAGCTAGGCGAAGACGATCTGCGCGGGCTCAATCTTACCGCGCAGGATCTGGTGGTGGGGCTGGCAGCTTCTGGTCGTACGCCGTATGTAATTGGTGGGTTGAAATATGCGCGTTCGGTGGGCTGTACAACGGCGGCTATTTCTTGCAATCCAGCTTCCCCTATCGCGCATGAAGCGGATATTGCCATTTCTCCGGTAGTGGGGCCTGAGGCGCTGACCGGGTCAACACGACTGAAATCCGGCACCGCGCAAAAGCTGGTGCTCAATATGATCTCCACCGGCGCGATGGTGAAATTTGGCAAGGTGTACCAGAACCTGATGGTGGATATGCAGGCAACCAACGTCAAACTGGTCGATCGGGCGTGCCGTATGGTAGTTGAAGCCACCGGTATTGCGCGGGCTCAAGCTGAAACGCTGCTGAAGCAGACGGATTATGATGTTAAGCCAGCTATTTTAATGGCGCTCACCGGTCTGGATGCCGCTGCCGCCCGCGAAAAGCTTGCCGCTCACCAGGGTTTTTTACGCGCGGCGTTAGAACACTAAGAGGTGTATATGGATAAGACGGCGTTGCTGGCCAGCGACATCCTGCTGGGCGTTGGCGGAGAGAACAATATTCTGCGTCTGGAAAACTGTATGACCCGTGTCAGGGTGGAAGTTCAGGATGACGGGCAGATCGATATTCCCCGCCTCAGGCAACTGCCCGGCGTTAGCGGCTACGTGAAGCAGGGCGCACAGCACCAGATTATTGTCGGCCCCGGTAAAGCTGCCAAAGTGGTGGATGCCATGCGTTCCCTGATTGCCGATGGCGGCGAGCGAGCAGGTGCCAATGATATTGAGCGCACCAAGTCAGAGGCCAAAGCGAAGTACAAAGCGCCGATGAGCGATGCGCTGCGCAAGCTGGCGAACGTCTTTATCCCTCTTATTCCGGCGTTTATCGCCTCCGGTTTGATTACCGGCATTATTAACATCCTTAAGCGCCCGGATATCGTGGGGGATTTTGCGACCCACTATCCAAATATGCTGGGGTTGATGGGCATATTTGGCAGCGCCGTGTTTGCCATTATGAATATTCTGGTCGGGGTGAATACCGCCAAAGTTTTCGGTGGCTCCCTGGCAATGGGCGGGGTGATGGCGGGGATCCTTTCCAGCCCTCAGCTGGCGCAAATTACCCTGTTTGGCGAAGCGTTGCAGCCGGGGCGCGGTGGGGTTATTGCGGTATTGCTGGTGGTTGCGCTGATGTGCTGGATCGAACGTAAATTCCGCACGCTGTTGCCGGAATCACTGGAGCTTATCCTTAACCCGCTGCTAACCACCATCATTACAGGCGTAATCGCGATTGTGGCGCTGCAACCGCTTGGCGGATGGATTTCTGAATCTATCGCTCACGGCGCATCCTGGGCTATCGATCGCGGCGGTTTTCTGGTCGGTGCCGTGCTGGCAGGAACCTTCCTGCCGTTGGTGCTCACCGGACTTCATCAGGGATTGGTGCCCATCCACGTTGAGCTGGTTCAGGCACACGGTTATAACGCGCTTTTTCCGATCCTGGCGATGGCGGGCGTTGGGCAAATAGGTGCTGCGATCGCGGTTCTGATGAAAACTCGTAATGCGCGGCTAAAGAAAGTGATCAAAGGGGCGCTACCGGTCGGACTGCTGGGGATTGGCGAGCCGCTGATTTTTGGCGTAACGCTGCCGTTGGGTAAGCCGTTTATCGGTGCCTGTCTTGGCGGCGCGGTAGGTGGGGCGCTGATTAGCTACTGGAAGGTGGCGACGGTCATCACCTTTGGCATCTCCGGGTTACCGCTGGCACTGACGATTGTTGCCGGAAAAGTGATGTTCTATCTGTTAGGCTATCTGGTAGCAGTTATCGCCGGGTTCCTGTTTACCTGGCTATTGGGATTCACTGATCCAGAGGAATAAGGTTTGACCAATCACCAGCGCCGCGTTGTCTTTTTTGATTTGGATGGCACGTTACACCAGCAGGATATGTTCGGTAGTTTTATTCGTTATCTGCTGCGTCGCCAGCCGCTGAATGCGTTGCTTGTGCTGCCTCTATTACCGGTGATTGCGCTGGCGTTGCTGATAAAAGGACGTGCCGCCCGCTGGCCAATGAGCCTGCTGTTATGGGGATGCACTTTTGGCCGCAGCGAAGCGCGTCTGAAAGCGCATCAGGCCGACTTTGTGCGCTGGTTTCGCAGTAACGTGACGGCGTTTCCGCTCGTGCAGCAGCGGCTGACAACCTACCTGTTAAGCTCCGACGCTGATATCTGGCTTATTACCGGCTCTCCGCAGTCACTGGTCGAGCAGGTTTACTTTGATACTCCATGGCTACCGCGAGTCAATCTGATCGCCAGCAAAATGGCGCGGGGATACGGTGGCTGGGTACTGACTTTGCGCTGTCTGGGCCACGAGAAAGTGACGCAACTGGAACGCCACATTGGCGCGCCGCTACAGCTTTACAGTGGCTATAGTGACAGTAATCAGGACAATCCTCTGCTCTCTTTTTGCCAGCATCGCTGGCGCGTCACGCCGCGCGGAGAGCTTCAGCAACTCGAATAGCTAACGCACATGCAATTTGAAGTATGACGTGTATAATGCGCCCGCTTTGATTACTGGAGTTACCCCTTTGTCAGATGTTGAATTTAGCCACGAATACTGGATGCGTCATGCTTTAACGCTGGCTAAGCGCGCCTGGGATGAGCGTGAAGTCCCGGTGGGTGCGGTATTGGTACATAACAACCGAGTGATTGGCGAAGGCTGGAACCGCCCTATTGGACATCATGATCCGACTGCCCACGCTGAGATTATGGCGCTGCGTCAGGGCGGCCTGGTGCTGCAAAACTACCGCCTGTTAGATGCCACCCTGTACGTCACTCTGGAGCCGTGTGTGATGTGTGCTGGCGCGATGGTGCACAGCCGTATCAGTCGGGTCGTTTTTGGCGCGCGCGATGCGAAAACGGGCGCTGCCGGGTCATTAATGGATGTACTGCATCACCCTGGAATGAATCATCGGGTTGAAGTGACAGAGGGGGTACTGCGGGATGAATGTGCCACGTTGCTCAGTGATTTCTTCCGCATGCGCCGGCAGGAAATCAAGGCCCTGAAAAAATCCGCTAATCAGTAACTCTCAGCCTGATGGCAGTGCGCTTATCAGGCGTACAAGACTACTTCTCCTCTTTTTTATGCGGTGAAAACAGTAGGGAAGGGGAGTGCGTCAGGTAGTTTGACGACGTTTGAGACAGAAACGCCGAAAGCGGGAATTTCTCTTTACCTAATAGTTCTGCGGGCGTCACCGTCGGGTAATCCTGCGCCAGTTGCTGCGTTTCTAGCGCCTGTTTTTCTTTCTCTTGCAGATATCCCACCAGGCTAATTTGGTACTTACGGATATTTTCCACATAGGCGTAAGCTTCGTGGCCGCGCGCATAGCCATAGGTCAACTTGTTATAATACGGTTTTTGGCTGAGCAGCGGTAATCGCTGTTTTACGTCAGACCAACTGTTCGGATTGCCTTTGGTTTTCACCGTCAGCGCCCGCGCATCCAGCATGTGCGCATAACCCATGTTATAGGCTGCAAGGGCAAACCAGATGCGTTCTCCTTCGGGGACGGTATCCGGTACTTTACTCATCATATCCTGCAAGTACCGCGCGCCGCCGCTGATACTCTGTTCGGCATCGGTACGGTCGGTCAGCCCGAGACTCTGAGCGGTATTTTTGGTCAACATCATCAGCCCGCGTACGCCGGTTGGAGAAGTGGCCTGCGCGTCCCAGTGTGATTCCTGATACGAGATAGCGGCCAGCAGTCGCCAGTCTATCTCTTGCGCATATTTCTCAAACAGCGGCTTGAGGTCCGGCAACACGCTGTCTACGGCGCGTAAAAAGGAGCGGGTATCGACATAGTCAAAATCATCGCCATGCCCGAGATATTTCTCTTCCAGCCGTGCCAGAGAACCGTCTTCATTCATGGTGTTGAAGAAATCCAGTAGGGCGGCAGACAGCGTGTTGTCATCGTCCAGCCGACTAAACCATGTCACCGGTTGTTCGTCAGAGACGTCGAGCGCTACGGCCAGCTCAGGATGCACGCGTTGATATAAGCTGATGGCAACAGAATCGGCAATGGTGTAATCCAGCTTTCCGGCGATTACATCATCAAGCAGTTCGGTGGTGCCCTTTTTGTCATCGACTTTCCAGCTCAGATCGGGAAATTTTTTCTCTTTTAGCTGCTGGAGGTCATTAACCACCACGTGCCCCGGGGCGATAGTCAGTTGGTTTTCGTTCACGGTGGCAAGCGTGCGCGGGCGGTATTGCCCAACCCGGTACACCAGCTGTTGTGAAACCGAATAATAGGTCGGGCCTGGCTGGTAATTTTTCACCCGCTCGCTGTTATAGACCAGACCTGCGGCTAACAGGTCGGCATTGCCGTTATCCAGGTCGTCAAAAAGCTGGCTGATGTTCTGGCGTACGGTAACTTTTAACTTCACGCCTAAGTAGTCGGCAAATTCCTGGGCCAGTTCATAATCCAGACCGAATTTTTTGCCGTTGAGGGTCGCGTAAGTTAATGGCGAATCAATGGTACTGACGCGCAGCTCTCCCCGCGACTGAATGGCGGCGATACGATTTTCGGCTTTACCGAACCAGGGGATAGATGGCCAAAGGGCCGCTGCCAACAACAGCGTCAATATGCCGATGAACAGATAATTAATCTTTAATTTTTTCAATTAGTTAATTCTCTGAACCGTACGTTGTCTCTGTCTGCTGTGGTGTTGATTAAGAAGTGAAGTCGTCATTAATGAACGGCATTTTGCTTAAACTTGCGTCAGTTGGCAACTTATTCAGAAATCTGACCGCATTTGATGATAAGTGACGGTCGTGATTTTATTTCGACGCAAACGGTTTCGTCGGCGCGGTAGATTCTTTATAATGACGCCCGTTTCCCCCACTTGGGCACACCGAAAGCTTAGAAGACGAGAGACTTATGATGGAAATTCTGCGTGGTTCACCTGCACTGTCTGCATTCCGTATTAACAAACTGCTGGCACGTTTTCAGGCTGCCAACCTCCAGGTCCACAACATTTACGCCGAGTACGTCCATTTTGCCGATCTGAATGCACCGTTAAATGAAGATGAGCACGCGCAGCTTGCACGCCTGCTGAAATATGGTCCTGCTCTGCAAAGCCACGCCCCGGAAGGCAAACTGCTGCTGGTTACGCCTCGCCCAGGCACCATCTCCCCGTGGTCTTCTAAAGCGACTGATATTGCCCACAACTGCGGTCTGCACCAGATTAGCCGCCTGGAACGTGGCATTGCCTGGTATGTAGAAGCCTCTACGCTGACCGCTGAGCAATGGCAGATGGTGGCCGACGAACTGCACGACCGCATGATGGAAACGGTTTTCTCTGCGCTGAACGATGCCGAAAAACTGTTTGCCCATCACCAACCGGCGCCGGTCTCCAGCGTTGATCTACTGGGTGAGGGGCGTCAGGCGCTGATCGACGCTAACCTGCGTCTGGGTCTGGCGCTGGCGGAAGACGAAATTGACTATCTGCAGGATGCGTTCACCAAACTGGGACGTAACCCGAACGATATTGAACTATACATGTTTGCGCAGGCCAACTCTGAGCACTGCCGCCACAAGATTTTTAACGCCGACTGGGTTATCGATGGTAAACAGCAGCCGAAGTCGCTGTTCAAGATGATCAAGAATACCTTCGAAACCACGCCGGACCACGTGCTGTCTGCCTATAAAGACAACGCTGCGGTAATGGAAGGCTCTGAAGTGGGCCGCTATTTTGCCGACCACAAAACCGGCCGCTACGATTTCCATCAGGAACCAGCCCACATCCTGATGAAGGTTGAAACTCACAACCACCCGACGGCCATCTCTCCGTGGCCAGGTGCTGCAACCGGCTCCGGCGGCGAAATCCGCGACGAGGGCGCAACAGGTCGCGGTGCAAAACCGAAAGCCGGGCTGGTGGGTTTCTCCGTTTCCAACCTGCGTATTCCTGGCTTTGAACAGCCGTGGGAAGAAGACTTCGGTAAGCCGGACCGTATTGTTACCGCGCTTGATATCATGACCGAAGGCCCGCTGGGCGGCGCGGCGTTTAACAACGAATTTGGTCGGCCGGCGCTGACCGGCTACTTCCGTACCTATGAAGAAAAGGTCAACAGCCACAACGGCGAAGAGCTGCGCGGTTACCATAAACCGATCATGCTGGCAGGCGGGATCGGTAACATCCGTGCCGATCACGTGCAGAAGGGCGAGATCGTCGTTGGCGCTAAGCTTATCGTCCTCGGCGGCCCGGCGATGAACATTGGCCTTGGCGGTGGGGCAGCCTCCTCTATGGCTTCCGGCCAGTCTGATGCAGATCTTGATTTCGCTTCCGTACAGCGTGACAACCCGGAAATGGAACGTCGTTGCCAGGAAGTTATCGACCGTTGCTGGCAGATGGGTGATGCGAACCCGATTCTGTTTATCCATGACGTTGGTGCGGGTGGACTGTCTAACGCTATGCCGGAGCTGGTAAGCGATGGTGGTCGCGGTGGTAAGTTCCAGCTGCGCGATATCCTCAGCGACGAGCCGGGTATGAGCCCGCTGGAAATCTGGTGTAACGAATCCCAGGAACGCTACGTGCTGGCGGTTGCTGCCGATCAATTGCCGCTGTTTGACGAACTGTGTAAGCGTGAGCGCGCGCCGTATGCGGTGATTGGTGAAGCTACCGAAGAACAGCATCTGACCTTGAGCGACAGCCACTTCGACAACCAGCCGATCGACATGCCGCTCGATGTGCTGCTGGGTAAAACACCGAAAATGACCCGCGATGTGCAGACGCTGAAAGCCAAAGGCGATGCCCTGAATCGTGGTGAAATCTCGATTGCAGATGCGGTTAACCGCGTGCTGCATCTGCCGACTGTCGCGGAGAAAACGTTCCTCGTGACCATCGGTGACCGTACCGTTACCGGCATGGTTGCGCGTGACCAGATGGTTGGTCCATGGCAGATCCCGGTCGCTAACTGCGCGGTCACTACCGCAAGCCTCGATAGCTACTACGGCGAAGCGATGTCTATCGGCGAACGCGCGCCGGTTGCACTACTGGATTTCTCTGCCTCTGCGCGTCTGGCGGTCGGTGAAGCGCTGACCAACATTGCGGCAACGCAGATTGGCGACATCAAACGTATTAAGCTGTCGGCAAACTGGATGGCGGCTGCGGGTCACCCTGGTGAAGATGCTGGCCTGTACGAAGCAGTAAAAGCCGTTGGGGAAGAGCTATGCCCGGCGCTCGGCCTGACCATTCCAGTGGGCAAAGACTCTATGTCGATGAAAACCCGCTGGCAGGAAGGTAACGAGCAGCGTGAAATGACCTCGCCACTGTCGCTGGTGATTACCGCCTTTGCCCGCGTAGAAGATGTGCGCCACACCATTACCCCGCAGCTCTCTACTGAAGACAACGCCCTGCTGCTGATTGACCTCGGTCTTGGTCACAATGCGCTGGGCGCTACGTCGCTGGCGCAGGTTTACCGTCAACTGGGCGATAAGCCTGCCGACGTGCGTAACGTTGAGCAACTGAAAGGCTTCTACGATGCGATTCAGGCGCTGGTCGCTGCGCGTAAGCTGCTGGCCTATCATGACCGTTCTGACGGCGGTCTGCTGGTTACGCTGGCGGAAATGGCCTTCGCCGGTCACTGCGGTATTGACGCTGATATCCACTCTCTGGGTGAAGATCGTCTGGCGGCGCTGTTTAACGAAGAACTGGGTGCGGTGATTCAGGTTCGTGCTGCTGAGCGTGAGGCGGTGGAAGCGATTCTGGCTGCCCACGGCCTGGCAGACTGCGTACACTTCCTCGGTAAAGCCGTTGAAGGTGACCGCTTCAACCTGACCGCTAACGGCCAGCCGGTGTTTAGCGAAAGCCGTACAACCCTGCGTATGTGGTGGGCGGAAACCACCTGGCAGATGCAGCGTCTGCGTGACAATCCGGAATGCGCCGATCAAGAACACGACGCTAAAACCAACGATGCGGACCCTGGTCTCAACGTTAAACTGTCGTTTGATATCAACGAAGATGTTGCCGCTCCGTACATCGCCACCGGTGCGCGTCCCAAAGTGGCCGTACTGCGCGAGCAGGGCGTGAACTCCCACGTTGAAATGGCAGCAGCCTTCCATCGTGCGGGTTTCGACGCCATCGATGTGCACATGAGCGACCTGCTGGGCGGACGTATCGGCCTGGGTAACTTCCAGGCGCTGGTGGCCTGCGGCGGCTTCTCTTACGGCGATGTGCTTGGCGCTGGTGAAGGTTGGGCGAAGTCGATTCTGTTCAACAACCGCGTCCGTGATGAGTTCGAAACCTTCTTCCATCGCCCGCAAACGCTGGCACTCGGCGTGTGTAACGGTTGTCAGATGATGTCTAACCTGCGTGAGCTGATCCCAGGAAGCGACCTGTGGCCGCGCTTTGTACGTAACCACTCCGATCGTTTTGAAGCCCGCTTCAGTCTGGTCGAAGTGACGCAAAGCCCATCCTTACTGCTTGCTGATATGGTGGGTTCGATGATGCCGATTGCCGTTTCTCACGGTGAAGGTCGTGTCGAAGTGCGTGACGGTGCGCATCTGGCTCAGCTTGAGAGTAAAGGTCTGGTGGCGCTGCGCTACGTTGATAACTTCGGTAAGGTGACCGAGACCTATCCGGCTAACCCGAACGGTTCGCCGAACGGCATTACTGCAGTGACCACTGAAAATGGTCGCGTCACCATTATGATGCCGCACCCGGAACGTGTGTTCCGTACCGTGAGCAACTCCTGGCACCCGGAAAACTGGGGCGAGGATAGCCCGTGGATGCGTATTTTCCGCAACGCGCGTAAACAGCTCGGTTAATTCGCTCAATAGTCATCAAGCCCCTCTTCGCGAGGGGCTTTTTTTGTCTGCCGGATGGAACCCGCCTGATGACGCTACGCTTATCAGGCCTACAGGGAAAATGCGGTTGTAGGCCGGATAAGGCGTTCACGCCGCCATTCGGCAATAAACTCAGCGCTTGCACCTAAAAGTAAAGTGTCGGGAAATGCCGACATGAGCAGGGTTGCGGTGTCGTCAAAAAGAGACGTTTAATTATTTGATTTAATAGTGATTTGTTTTTAAGTGCTGCAAGTGTTGCTGATTGGCGACAGAGAGAACAAAAAACAGCCAGAATTGTTATTTGTGAAAATAATAATATTTTTCATACTTATCATTGTGTTAATAAAGTGTTTTGAATATTGGCACAGATGCTGCATAATATTAACCAGTGGCTCATTCACCTTCTTATGTCAGCCCCTTCGGGACGTGCTACATAAACTTCGAATGACGCACAACAAGGTGCCTGCCGTCCAACATCTGATATTAGCATTGCTCATATCAACCTCCGGGCGAAACGTCGAGTTAGGCACCGCCTTATTCCATAACAAAGCCGGGTTAATCCCGGCTTTGTTGTATCTGGCGTTCCCCTCAGTTAGCATCAATCTATTCCTGTCCATTGAGAGTAACGCCTTGAAGCGCTGGTCAGTTTTTCCCCGATCTTTACGTCAATTGGTGACGTTGGCCTTCTTGCTTATCCTGCTGCCGTTGTTAGTTCTGGCCTGGCAGGCATGGCAAAGTCTGAATGCCCTGAGCGCGCAGGCTGCGCTGACAAACCGCACCACGCTGATTGATGCCAGACGCAGCGAGGCGATGACCAACGTCGCGCTGGAGATGGAGCGCAGCTATCGGCAATACTGTGTGCTTGATGACCCAACATTGGCCAGGGTCTACCAAAGCCAGCGTAAACGCTACAGCGACATGCTGGATGCGCATGCGGGGGTGTTGCCGGATACCAAGCTCTACCAGGCGTTGCGTCAGGATCTTAACGATCTCGCGCAGTTGCAGTGTAAAAACAGTGGTCCTGACAGTGTGTCGGCTGCACGGCTGGAAGCGTTCGCCAATGCCAATACCGAGATGGTGCAAGCGACGCGTACCGTGGTCTTTTCTCGTGGGCAGCAGTTACAGCAGGAAATAGCCGAACGCGGGCAGTTTTTTGGCTGGCAGGCACTGGTGCTGTTTCTCGTCAGCCTGGCGATGGTCTTGCTGTTTACCCGCATGATTATCGGTCCGGTGAAGGGCATTGAACGGATGATCAACTGTCTGGGAGAAGGGCGCTCGCTGGGGGATAGCGTATTATTTACCGGGCCACGGGAGCTGAGATCCGTGGGGCAGCGTATCATCTGGTTAAGCGAACGTCTCTCCTGGCTTGAGTCGCAACGGCATCAGTTTTTACGCCATCTTTCCCATGAGCTGAAAACACCGCTGGCGAGCATGCGCGAAGGTACCGAATTGTTGGCCGATCAGGTGGTTGGCCCGTTAACACCGGAGCAAAAAGAGGTGGTCGGTATTCTGGATGACAGCAGCCGTAACCTGCAAAAGCTGATTGAACAACTCCTCGATTACAACCGCAAGCTGGCTGATGACGAGGTAGAACTTGAAAGTGTGGAAATTGCTCCGCTGGTGGAAAGCGTTGTTTCTGCGCATAGCCTGCCCGCTCGCGCCAAAATGATACATACTGATGTTGCGCTTGCGGTGAACACCTGCCTGGCAGAACCGATGCTGTTGATGAGCGTGCTGGACAATCTTTATTCCAATGCGGTGCACTATGGTGCTGGATCCGGTAACATTTGGATCCGCAGCAGTTTGCATGGCTCAACGGTATACATCGATGTAATGAATACCGGCACACCGATTCCAGAAGCAGAACAGACCATGATCTTCGAGCCTTTTTTCCAGGGGAGTCATCAGCG
This sequence comes from Citrobacter sp. wls757, assembly GCF_005280935.1. NCBI lineage: Bacteria > Pseudomonadati > Pseudomonadota > Gammaproteobacteria > Enterobacterales > Enterobacteriaceae > Citrobacter > Citrobacter sp. wls757. The sequence continues at coordinate 324,334 of NZ_SZWU01000060.1, forward strand.
AAAAGGGGCGGTAAAAGGAAGCGGGTTGGGGCTAAGCATTGCCAGAGATTGCATCCGCCGTATGCGGGGCAAGCTGTATCTGGTTGATGACCATGCGCAAAACGTTTGTTTTCGCATAGAACTGCCGCTAGCTGCTGCGAAAAATCACTAAAATAAACCTAAGTCTGGTGAGTATGCCATACGTTGTTGTCCGAATGCTTAAACGACATTTTCTTCGTCGCGTCATCCTCGCAAGCCTGCCGTGCCTGGCGCTGGTTGGTTGTGTCCCGAACGCGGTGAATCATATTATCGGCGATCCCTCGCAGGAGAAAATTCCGCCTAATCAACTGGCGGACTACCTTGCAACCGACTGTACGGATATCTGGTCGCTGTCTGGCCAGTCTACAGAAACCAATCCGTTGTACTGGCTGCGGGCGATGGATTGTGCCAATCGCCTGATGCCGGTTCAGGCGCGTAGTGAAGCCAGCACCCTGATGGCAGATACCTGGCAGGGCGCTTTCAGGCGTGGGATCCTGCTCGATAATGCCAACATTACGCCGCCTGAAAGGCGGGAGGCTGTTACGCGCCTCGATGCGTTAAGCCCGCAAATTCCGCCGCAGGTACGCCCGCTGTATCAGGTCTGGCGCAGCAGCCAAACGTTGCAGTTGCAGCTTGCCGAAGAGCGTATGCGCTACAGCAAACTCCAGCAGGCGTCCGACAGCGATCTCGATACGCTGCGCCAACAGCAGCAGCATTTGCAGTCCCAGCTCGATCTCACGACCCGCAAGCTGGAGAATCTGACCGATATTGAGCGCCAGCTTTCCACGCGCAAACCTGGCGGTAACTACAATCCTGATGCGCTGCACGGGAACGATAAACTCACTACGCCTGATAACGAAGAAGGCGCAGCGCCGTCTGCCGATGAGGTTACGCCATGATAAGCCGTAAGCCCGCGCATCTGCTGCTGGTGGATGACGATCCGGGCCTGTTGAAATTACTTGGAATGCGACTGACCAGCGAAGGCTACAGCGTCGTGACCGCGGAAAGTGGGCAGGAAGGGTTACGGGTGCTGAACCGTGAAAAAGTGGATCTGGTTATTAGCGATCTGCGTATGGATGAAATGGACGGCATGCAGCTGTTTACTGAAATCCAGAAAGTACAGCCTGGGATGCCGGTGATTATCCTGACCGCTCACGGCTCCATTCCGGACGCCGTTGCGGCGACCCAGCAAGGGGTGTTCAGTTTCCTCACTAAACCAGTCGACAAGGACGCGTTGTATCACGCGATTGACGGGGCGCTGGAACAGTCTGCGCCCGCCACCGATGACAGCTGGCGCGAATCTATCGTTACCCGCAGCCCGCTGATGCTACGCCTGCTGGAACAGGCGCGGATGGTGGCGCAATCGGACGTTAGCGTCTTGATCAACGGTCAAAGCGGAACCGGGAAAGAAGTTTTTGCTCAGGCTATTCACAACGCCAGCCCACGCAGCCAAAAACCTTTCATTGCCATTAACTGCGGCGCGTTGCCGGAACAACTGCTGGAATCAGAACTGTTTGGTCATGCGCGCGGTGCTTTTACCGGTGCGGTGAGCAATCGTGAAGGGCTGTTTCAGGCCGCGGAAGGCGGCACGCTGTTTCTCGATGAGATTGGCGATATGCCTGCGCCGTTACAGGTGAAACTGCTGCGCGTATTGCAGGAACGAAAAGTCAGACCATTGGGCAGTAACCGCGATATCGACATTGATGTGCGGATCGTTTCTGCGACCCACCGCGATTTACCCAAAGCGATGGCACGGGGCGAATTTCGCGAGGATTTGTACTACCGCCTCAATGTGGTGAGCCTGAAGATCCCTGCGCTGGCCGAGCGTACGGAAGATATTCCGCTGCTGGCGAACCATCTGCTGCGCCAGTCTGCTGAACGGCACAAACCGTTCGTACGCGCCTTTTCAACCGATGCCATGAAGCGGTTAATGACCGCCAGCTGGCCGGGCAACGTGCGTCAGCTGGTCAACGTAATTGAGCAGTGCGTGGCGTTGACCTCTTCGCCGGTGATCAGCGACGCGCTGGTGGAGCAGGCGCTGGAAGGGGAAAACACCGCGCTGCCGACCTTTGTTGAGGCGCGTAACCAGTTTGAGCTCAACTATCTGCGTAAGCTGCTGCAAATCACCAAGGGCAATGTGACCCACGCGGCAAGAATGGCGGGGCGCAACCGCACCGAATTCTATAAATTGCTTTCTCGGCACGAGCTGGATGCAAACGATTTCAAAGAATAAATCTGCGGATTATGTTAGCTTTATTCGATCAAAAGACAGGCGACCTTTTCAAGGAATAGCATGAAAAAGATTGATGCGATTATTAAACCCTTCAAGCTGGACGACGTCCGCGAAGCGCTGGCAGAAGTCGGCATTACCGGTATGACTGTGACAGAAGTGAAAGGTTTTGGCCGTCAGAAAGGCCATACCGAGTTGTACCGTGGCGCGGAATATATGGTGGATTTTCTGCCGAAGGTAAAAATTGAAATTGTGGTTACCGACGACATCGTCGATACCTGCGTCGACACCATTATCCGTACTGCCCAGACCGGCAAGATCGGTGACGGTAAGATTTTTGTCTTCGACGTGGCACGCGTTATTCGTATTCGTACCGGTGAAGAAGACGACGCGGCAATCTAAGCCGCGCCGTTAATTTGTAGGCCTGATAAGCGTGGCGCATCAGGCAGAGTGATTGCCGGATGGCGGCGTAAACGCCTTATCCGGCCTACTTGCGTAACACATTACAAGACTTTGTGCGGACCGAAGCATTCGTAATGAATGTTCTCGTTTTTCACGCCCAGACCGACCAGCTGCTTCGCGGCGAACTGCATGAAACCAACCGGACCGCACAGATAAAACTGCATCGCCGGATCGCTGATTGCGCTTTCCAGTTTGTTCAAATCCATCAGACCTACGCTATCAAAGGCATCTTTCGCACGATCGGCTTCGGTTGGCTCACGATACCAGGTGTGTGCGCTAAAGCGTGGCAGCGTTTTGCCGAGTTCGTTGACTTCATCAGCGAAGGCATGCACGTCACCATTTTCTGCCGCATGGAACCAGTTAACCTGCGCCGTATGCTGCGCTTTTGCCAGCGTATCCAGCATCGCCAGCATTGGGGTTTGTCCCACGCCCGCGGAGATCAGAGATACCGGGGTGTCGGTCGCAACGTCCATAAAGAAATCGCCCGCAGGTGCGGCCAGGTGAACAACGTCGCCAACATTCGCATGGTTGTGCAGCCAGGTTGAAACCTGACCACCGTCCTCACGCTTAACCGCAATACGGTAGCCTTTGCCATCGGGTTTACGGGTCAGTGAGTACTGACGAATTTCCTGATGCGGGAAACCTTCCGGCTTTAACCAGACGCCCAGATATTGCCCCGGATGATATTCAGCTACTGCGCCACCGTCGACAGGTTCAAACTCAAAGCTGGTGATAAGTGCACTGCGTGGGGTTTTTGCCACGATGCGGAAAGGACGGGTACCTTCCCAGCCGCCATTTTTATTGGCATTTTCGCTGTAAATCTGCGCTTCACGGTTGATGAAAACGTTCGCCAGCACGCCATATGCTTTGCCCCACGCATCCAGAACTTCCTGGCCTGGGCTGAACATTTCGTCCAGCGTTGCCAGTAAATGGCCACCCACGATGTTGTACTGCTCGGGTTTAATCTGGAAGCTGGTATGCTTCTGTGCGATTTTCTCAACAGCCGGCAACAGTGCCGCCAGGTTTTCGATATTGCTGGCATACGCGGCAATAGCATTAAACAGCGCTTCACGCTGATCGCCATTACGCTGATTACTCATGTTGAAGATTTCTTTCAGCTCTGGGTTATGCGTAAACATGCGGTCGTAGAAATGGGCGGTCAGCTTCGGGCCTGTTTCAACCAGCAGGGGAATGGTGGCTTTCACTGTAGCGATGGTTTGTGCGTCAAGCATACGGTCTTCCTTTATCTGAGACTTTAATGATGTATGTCAAATGCATCTTATAAAAAATACCCCTGCATTGTAAATGGTTCTTTGTAACTTTGCGTTGTAAAGGTTACATCGTGAAAAATCTGCATCACAAACCTGAAAAGAAATCCGTTGAAATTCAGCAGACCTTTGTTCTCCAAAGCCTTGCGTACCATGAAGGTAATCGTTTGCGTAAAATCCTTTGTCAAGACCTGTTATCGAAGAATGATTCGGTTATACTGTTCGCCGTTGTCCTACGGACCGCCTTTTAAGGCCGAAAATTTTATTGTTAGCTGAGTCAGGAGATGCGGATGTTAAAGCGTGAAATGAACATTGCCGATTATGATGCCGAACTGTGGCAGGCTATGGAGCAGGAAAAAGTACGTCAGGAAGAGCACATCGAACTGATCGCCTCCGAAAACTACACCAGCCCGCGTGTTATGCAGGCGCAGGGTTCTCAGCTGACCAACAAATATGCTGAAGGTTATCCGGGCAAGCGCTACTACGGCGGTTGCGAGTACGTTGATATCGTTGAGCAACTGGCTATCGATCGCGCAAAAGAGCTGTTTGGCGCTGACTACGCTAACGTACAACCGCACTCCGGCTCTCAGGCTAACTTTGCTGTTTACACCGCTCTGCTGCAACCGGGCGATACCGTTCTGGGTATGAACCTGGCACAAGGCGGCCACCTGACTCACGGCTCCCCGGTTAACTTCTCCGGCAAACTGTACAACATCATCCCTTACGGTATTGATGAGTCCGGTAAAATTGACTACGAAGACATGGCTAAGCAGGCCAAAGAGCACAAACCGAAGATGATCATCGGTGGCTTCTCTGCTTACTCCGGCGTTGTTGACTGGGCAAAAATGCGCGAAATCGCCGACAGCATCGGTGCATATCTGTTCGTCGATATGGCGCACGTTGCGGGTCTGATTGCCGCAGGCGTTTATCCGAACCCGGTTCCACACGCACACGTTGTGACCACCACCACCCACAAAACCCTGGCGGGTCCACGCGGTGGCCTGATCCTGGCGAAAGGCGGTGACGAAGAGCTGTACAAAAAACTGAACTCCGCTGTGTTCCCAAGCGCGCAGGGCGGCCCGCTGATGCACGTGATCGCGGCGAAAGCTGTGGCGCTGAAAGAAGCGATGGAGCCTGAGTTCAAGGTTTACCAACAGCAGGTTGCCAAAAACGCCAAAGCGATGGTGGAAGTGTTCCTGAACCGTGGCTACAAAGTGGTTTCTGGCGGTACTGAAAACCACCTGTTCCTGCTGGATCTGGTTGATAAAAACCTGACCGGTAAAGAAGCTGACGCCGCGCTGGGCCGTGCTAATATCACCGTTAACAAAAACAGCGTACCGAACGATCCGAAGAGCCCGTTTGTGACTTCCGGTATCCGTATCGGTTCTCCGGCTGTGACTCGCCGTGGCTTTAAAGAAGCTGAAGTGAAAGAGCTGGCTGGCTGGATGTGTGACGTTCTGGACAACATCAATGACGAAGCTGTTATCGAGCGCGTCAAAGGTAAAGTGCTGGATATCTGTGCACGTTTCCCGGTTTACGCGTAAGTCATACGGATTGCCTGATGGTGGTGTAAACACCTTTTCTGGCCTACAGGTAACTCACATGTAGGCCAGATAAACGAAGTGCCATCCGGCAGTTATATTGACTTAAGCAAGATTGTTTCATCGATTAAAGCCGCCACTGGCGGCTTTTT
>NZ_SZWU01000060.1:330052-330442 GCF_005280935.1 Citrobacter sp. wls757
TTTTCTCAATAAACGTATTTCTCGGCCCTGATTCAACGTTACTGCGCCGACAATCACGCCATCCTGTAGGTTAAACCATATTGCTTTCTGCGCATCAGGATCGCCGCGTAGGAGCCAGTTCTCACCCTGCATTTCGCCGACAAACTGTAGATTATCACGGTACTGATCGGTCCAGAACCAGCCCGGCGTTGCTGCTGGCTGCGGTTGATTGAGCATCGCGGCGGCGGCAACCTGTGCCTGAAAATTGGCGTTTTCCCAGCTTTCCACGCGTACTAACGAACCGTCAGCCTGGCGTGTTATCGCTACGTCACCGGCGGCGAAAATCGCGGGATCGGAGGTGGTGCAGGCGGTATCAACGATAATGCCGTTCGCCGTCTCCAGCCCCGCTTC
>NZ_SZWU01000060.1:330537-331184 GCF_005280935.1 Citrobacter sp. wls757
AGCCGTTTTGTAGCGTGAGCGAGAGAGACTCTCCTGCTTCGACATGCTCTATCGCGCTGTTAAGCAATACCCGCACGCCCGCAAGTTGGTGGCGGGCTAGCAGGTAGTCGCGCGCCGGAGCAGGCGCGTTGCGGCCCATGACCGTTGGCGCCAGCTCCACCACCGTCACCTGACAGTCGCGTTGAGTCGCGCTGGCCGCCAGTTCCAGACCAATGGTGCCCGCACCGACAATGACAATCGACTTGCCCGGCAATAAATTGTCGCGCAGGCGCTCGGCATCGCCCGCGTGGCGCAGGGTGAAGCAACGATCGCCCAGCTTATCCAGTTGCGGAAGGGGGCGTGCCGCAGCGCCCGTCGCAATCAGTAGCCGATCCCATGGATAACTCTGCCCATTAGCCAGCACCAACTGATGCGTTTGGCGGCCGAGCGTCTGCACAGTAACCCCCAGATGCAGCTGTACGTTGTGTTCCCGCCACCAGTCAGCGGGGAGTATCGGCTGAAGTTGCGGATTGTCGTCCAGTAGCATCGCTTTGGAGAGCGGTGGGCGTTCATAGGGTAGATGCTGCTCATCGGAAAACAGGTGTAATTCGCCGTCAAAACCTTGTTGGCGCAGTGCAGCGGCAGCCATAGCCGCCGCCTGACCGCCG
>NZ_SZWU01000060.1:331228-338987 GCF_005280935.1 Citrobacter sp. wls757
AGCGATAGTTTTTGGGTTCATAACGTCTCCTCAGAGATCCAGTCCGGCGGCGACGTGACGAATACCGCGAATACCCAGACCGGCGTCGGCATTGATCATCACGCCACTTAATGTGCGGTTGTTGCGTTTTGACGCCAGCATTACATACGGGCCGGTAAAATCCGCAGGCTCAGGGAAAAACTGTAGCGGCAAAATAGCGGCGATTTTTTCCGGCGTCAGCGACTGCATAATCGATGTATCGTTTTGTCCCAGCGCCTGCGGGCCGCGTAGATCTGTCGCCATACCGCACGGACCGACACCGTTAACACGTACCTTTGGTGCCAGCTCGTAGGCCAGCTGGCGAATCAGCCCGGTAGCCGCATGTTTGCTGGCGGTATACAGCGGGCCGCCGCCGCCGGGATACCACGACGCATTGGACAGGGTAAAGATGATGCTGCCTTCGCTGGCGATAAGTGCGGGAGCGCAGGCTTTCGCGCCCAGCAGATAGCCCAGGACGTTAACGTTAAACAGCTCGTGGAAGCCGCTCTCCAGCGCCTCCGCAGGCGTATTGACCAACGAGGCGTTGTGATCCCATATCCCCGCATTTCCGATAAAACAGTCCAGCGTACCGTAATGCGTCAGGATTTGATCTACCGCGCGCTGATAGTCGGCGTAGCAGGTGACGTTGCCTTCGATTGCCAGCACATGTTCGCCAAAGCGCTGACGCAGGCTGGCAACTTTAGCTGGCGACAGCTCCAGCGTGGCGACCCGCGCACCTTCTTCGATGAAACGCTCGACCAGTGCCAGACCAAGACCGGAGCCGCCGCCGGTGATAAAGACCACGTTATCGCGTAAATCGCTCATCTTGCGTCCTCTGGAATATCAACAAACACATCGCTACCGTCTACATATACCGCGTAGGTGGTGAGCGCGTCGGTGGCGGGTAGACACAACGCCTTGCCGGTTTTCAGGCAAAAACTGGCGGCATGCAGCGGGCATTCCACCGTAGCGTCGTCTTCCAGATAGCCTTCCGACATCGAGGCGTTACCGTGGCTACAGCGATCGTTAATGGCATAGAACTCGCCGCCAACGTTGAACAGCGCGATGACGGGCGAAGTATCAAGCCGGAGCGCTTCACCCTCCGGCAAATCCCCTACGGGGCAAGCATAAACACGACTCATCAGAACAGTACACTCAGGTTATGGGAGGTGATCACCGCTTGATCCAGCACGATCTCACGCTCCAGTAAGCGCCACTCATCGCCCGGCAAACGGCGCACTTTGTCTATGCGCATGCCGACGTAAAAGGTTTCATCGCGCTCTTTTTGCGCGCGATACAGCAGATAATTAAGGCGAACGGCAAAGACGTCGGGAACTCCAGTTTCACTGACCTGGCAGTTGCTGATCAGGTGCCGGGTACGCGACGGTGGCTCTTCCGCCCAGGCCATGCCGGTTTCCAGCCGCGCGATACGACGTTCGAGCTGGTCTTTGTTGTCGTTGAAAATCCAGGTGGTCGGCGGCTGCACGCCTTTGCGACGATCGCGCGTCTGGGCATTGACCGTCGTACGCATGGTGTAGCGAATGTCTTCATCCAGTTGTGCCAGCCAGTCACGAAACTTCCAGTCATCCAGCAGGCTGGCTTCATGGTAGAGAAACTGTGTAATGAGGTGGTGTAGTTCCTGAGAAACTAAGGTGCTCATTTCATCACCTCCTGCTGGTAAGCGGCGGTTTTTTCCTGCACTTCCTGCCAGCTTTCGCTGCTGAGTAAATCGGCCCAGCGCTGATACATGCCGCGCGCGGCGGTTTCCGAAAAGATGTAGTTGGTGATCCCCGGAATGCCGTCTTCACGACGTTTCTCCTGGCCAAGCCCCATTTCCAGACACAACCTGGTGTTGCGTGCGCGATGACCCTTCAGCAGTTTTTGAATTTCACACCAGTTTTCCGAGTCGTCCTGCTCCAGGAATCCGGCGGGGCCAAAGGCGCGCGTGGCGCTGTTTTCAAACGCAGCTTTCACTTCATCAGAGGCGGCTTTATCGGTAATACAGAATGCCCATACTTCAACTTGATCCGGCCCGCGCGGATGCCAGACCCTTAAGGTGGCAGTGCCGTTGAGCCAGGAAAGCGTTGGGAAAATGTTGTTGTGACCGGCTAGACGCAGGGCGCGAACTTTACCCAGACGCTGCTCGGCTTCCGCGTAGGTGTCGCGGTAATAGCTGGAGACTTCGCCGTCGACCCAGACGTTGGCATCGGGATTTTCGGTAAAGAAAAATCCGCTACCGTGCCCATCCTGACCGAACTGTAGCGCGTCTTTGGCGGTTTCCCACACCGGGCGGGCGGTTTGTCCGTCGCCCAGGCGTTTGTCGCTGCCGTCGTCTTTTGCCCCCAGTACCTGCACGGCCGAGGCATGGCTGAACAGCGCGTGATACTGGTCGCTGGCAAACTGTTCAGCGGGGAATTTCCAGTTACAATCGATGGTCCACTTTTGTACGCCACCGACGATTTCGGTGCCGCCTTCACGACGATCCAGCACACCGTCGAGATACCAGGCGATGTCGCCGAGATAATCGCGCAGCGCAGGCGCGGAGGTATCCCAGTTGCCGAAAATCAGTCCCTTGTAGCTCTCTACGCCAGGAACTTCGTTCAGACCCCAGTGCGATTTGCACAGCCCTTGCGGGTAGGCGCGCGGTTCCAGCGGGACGTCGATCAGCTCGCCGTTAATGCCGTACGACCAGCCGTGATACGGGCAGGTGAAGGCGCGGGTATTGCCGCAGTCGGCGTAGCTGACGCGCATAGCGCGGTGGCGACACTGGTTGAGAAACGCTTTGATGCTGCCGTCTTTTTGGCGAACCACCACAACTGCATCCTCGCCCATGTAGGTGTTAAAAAAATCACCGGGTTTGGGGATTTGGCTTTCGTGGGCGAGAAATAACCAGCAGCGTCCGAAGATGCGTTCCAGCTCCAGTTGGTAAATTTCAGGGTCGGTATAAATTCGTGGGGTTACGCGACCGTTTTGCGTGTCGATCAGTTGGTAGATGTCTAAATTTGAGGGTGTGGTCATATTTTTTAATCCTGAAAGCTAAGATGTATTGACCTTCTTTTTTTGTACCTTAAGGATGTTGCTGGTTAGTTATCAATCTGTGAAATAGTAAATTTCTACCAGTTGAGACATTTTTTCGATAACAAGGAGAAGGGCATGGAACTGAGGCACTTACGCTATTTCGTAGCGGTGGCGCAGGCGCTGAATTTCACCCGAGCGGCAGAAAAGCTGCATACCTCTCAGCCGTCGTTAAGCAGCCAGATCCGCGATCTGGAAACGTGCGTGGGCGTTCCGTTGCTGGTGCGGGATAAACGAAAAGTTGCGCTGACGGCGGCGGGAGAGTGCTTTTTGCAAGATGCGCTGGCGATCCTCGAACAGGCGGAAAACGCCAAAGTTCGTGCCCGTAAAACGGTGCAGGAAGATAATCATTTCGCCATCGGTTTTGTCCCTTCCGCAGAGGTAAATCTGCTGCCGAAGGTGCTACCTCTGTTTCGTTTAAAACAGCCGGATACGCACATTGAGCTGGTAAGCCTGATCACCACCGAGCAGGAAGAGAAAATCCTCAGTGGAGAGCTGGATGTGGGCTTAATGCGCCACCCGGTTTATAGCCCGGATCTCGATTATCTGGAGCTGATTCATGAGCCGTTGGTAGTGGTATTACCGGTGAATCATCCGTTAGCTAATGAGCAAGCAATCTGCGCAGAACAACTACACGGCGTGAATTTTGTCAGCACCGATCCGGCCTACTCCGGCGCGTTAGCGATGATTGTCAAAAACTGGTTTCAGCAGCAAAAAAGCCAGCCCAATATTGTGCAGGTTGCAACCAACATTCTGGTGACCATGAACCTGGTCGGCATGGGGCTGGGGGTGACTTTGATACCCGGTTATATGAATAATTTTAATACCGGACAGGTGGTTTTTCGCCCCATTGTTGGCGATGTTCCGACCATTGCGCTGTTGATGGCGTGGAAAAAAGGCGAGCTAAAGCCCGCCCTGCAGCATTTTATCGAACTGGCTCAGCGCCAGCCGATGTTGTGAGCCATTATTTCACGAGAACGGTGATGGTCGCGGTACCGCTAAATTTCCCCGGCGCGGGCGTGCCGCCGAGCATATTAATCGGCCAGGCTTCCAGGTTGATTACTCCCTTGCCGGAAGGATCGATATTGATCAATCCATTTGTGAACGGGACATTGACATGGGTGCCGTCGATACGGGCCATTCTCACACCGATGTCCGGGACGTTATTGGCTTCCTGGCGGCGGGCGACTAACGTGTACTGCTCAATCACATCATCAGCATCAATCCTCATTTCCATGCTATTTTTGATGGTTGAGGTATCACCGCAGTCATAGTGAATGTCAAAATTGACCGGTGTATAGCCGTCCGGCATCTGGTCCTTGGTGGTGAAACGGTTGGCGTTGATAAAACCGAGATCGACCTGAATCACGTCGCCCTGGTTGATTTTACAATCCTGGGGCACGGTGATGCTCCCCTGGATGCGCAGTTCGGCGATATCTTCCATGCTGCTCACCGATGGTGGGGTGGCCGAACTGGTCCATCCGGCCTGTACTGAGGCGACCAGGGTGTCTGGAATTACCAGTTCCCCCAGGAAGGGTTTGGTGACGTACAGCGTAAAACGGGTGCTCGCGCCAATGTTTACTGGCGCGGCGCGGATCTCCGCTGGGTCAGCCGTGCACACGCTACCTTTGCTGCTGCTGGGGCTGTAAGAGCCACTTTCCTGGATAGGTTTAGTGTTCTGCGGCGTGACCGCCGTCTTCCCGGGAATGTCATCAACTTCAGTTTTAATATCCAGATTATCATTCAACTGGTAAAAGCCGCTGAGTTTACCGTTTTTAGATAGCGCGCTGGTGACCGTATAGTACAACGCCACTTTGCTACCCGCGCTACAGCTGCAATCGATTTGATAAGCATTGCCTGAGAGCGGCGTTGGCAGTTCCAGCGAGGTTCCCGTGACGTTCTGTGCTTGCGTCCAGTCGCTGGCTATATTGACGTTAAAGCTTCCCGTCGCGGAGCAGGCCCCGGTCACCGCGTAGACCGGGGTGATAGATAGCGCCAGTAGCGCGGCGGTAATCCCATTTTTCATCCACGGACTCTTTATAGACATAGCGCGTTCCCATTTTGTATTGCGGTGTTGCGAGCAGCATCTTCCGGCAGGCTGAAGGTAAACTGGCATTGTTGATCTGGCTGATTACCCCAGCGCACGGACCAGATCTGCGGCTGGCTGTTTACACCAGTGATATACAGCACGCCACCTTCATCGACGATGCTCTGCTGCGTCTGACTGCTGGCGATGGCGCCGAAGGGCAGTGCTTTTCCGCGCGCATCGGTGAGTTTCAGCAGTACGCGGTAGCCGGTCTGGGCAATAAAGTGTGCCGTTACGGCGGCACCGCGATTAGGCACTACGGTGCGCACCGTTTCGGTGACGTCGACGTTATCCGGCATCATTGTGGTATCGAGAGAGATGGCGTTTTCCTGATACGCGGTCAGATAGGGGATCACGGCATAGCCAAAATAGTCGGTGGCGATGCCGGGGTAATTTTTCACCCGGATCCCTGCCGCGCCGTTGGCGTCAATCAGCGCAAAGGCATTGCCCAGTGACTGCGACAGGGTCACGCCGTGACGATGGGCGACAATACCGCCAGAGAGGCCGTAGCTCAGTTGGCGGTTATCGCTGCTGTAGTCGTAACCGGCATTCACGGTGCCGTAGGCAGAACGGTAGCTGCCGTACAGACTGCTGCTGCCCGGATCGCCGCCTTCGCTTTGCCGTTGTTTCAGGTTATAGGTCAGCCGACGGTCTTCCAGCAGCGAGCCATTGATGCCCACTTCGTGCTGAGTAGCGCGATCGCGCTGGTCGGTGGTGCGCCAGGTTGCCTGCGCATGCGACAGCCAGCGATCCAACGGCACGCTCAGGCTGAGCGACAGCGTACGGTCGTTGTCGCTGTCATGTGAGTCGGTAAACTGGCCGCTGAGGTTATAGCTCACGCCCCACAGATTGCCGTTCAGGCCAATGGACAGATTTTTATCCTGCTGCTCGCGATCCCAGTACTCCTGCTGCGAGCCAGAGGTGTAGAAACTGATACCAGAAAACAACGTCTGGCTGACAGTGAACTGAGCTTCATTGCGCAGGTGATCGCCGCCGTTGATACCCTTCTGGTTGGCGTCGGAGAATTTGAAATAACCGCTGCTGGTGTAGCGGTAGTAGCTTAGCGACACGCTGGTGCCGCTTTCCGGTAGGTCTTTGATGTACTGGGTGCGCCAGCTGTAGCCATGATAGCTTTCATCGTTATCAAGCTGAGTGTCCGCGCGGCTGACGTCCATCGATACTGCCCCCAGAACGCCAAGCGTAGAGCCGAGGCCCAGCGCCAGCGCTCGGTAGTCCTGCGAGGCGTTCAGGCCGCCGTAAAGCGTGAACGCGTTGTTCAGACCATAGCTGGCGGTGCTTTCAAGGAACTCCGGCTCGTGGCTGTCCTGCGAACTGGCAGCGCGAAAGCGCCCCGCGGTGACGCTGTATTTTAGATAACCCGGTCTTTGCATCTGCGGCAGCGCGGAGAACGGCTGGACGAAATGACGTATGCTGCCGTCGGCTTCTTCGATAGTGACGTCTAAGTCGCCGCTAAACGCCGAAGGGTAGAGATCGTTGATTTCAAAAGCCCCAGCCGGAACGTTGCTTTGATACAGGGTGTAGCCGTTTTGCCGTACCGTCACGATAGCGCTGGAGTTGGCGATGCCGCGAATGGTCGGCGCAAAGCCGCGCTGGCTGTTGGGCAGCATGGTTTCATCAGAGTACAGCCGCACGCCGGTAAACTGATAGCTGGAGAACACCGTGCCTTCGGTGGCGCTCTCGCCTATCACCAACTGCGATTTCAGGCTTTTGATATCCCGTTGTAGCCAGCTATTAATGCTATCCCAGCGCGTGTCATTATCGCTGTGCGTCCAGGTCGAGTAATTGCGCAGTCGCCAGGGGCCGATGTTGGCACCATTTTGCATATTCAGATACTGACGCCGATCGCTGTCGTTGTCGTACTGGTTTTGCGAACCGCTAAAGTTGTAGTTGGTGAACAAAACCGGCATCCCGTCGTCCCAGCGTGCAGGATCTACATAGCCGCGGGCGTCACGGTAAAGGGCAATCTGCGGCACGCTGAGATTCAGTCGGCTGTGGTTGATATCAAACTGTGAGATGCTGCCGGGAATCGCCTGCGTCAGGTCGGCTACCGTCGTGGCGTTGTCCTGCTTCGCCAACTGTGGATAGTTGTCGATTTTAAAGCCCAGCTCACGCAGTTGCCCGAGGGTGAACTGAGGAATCAACTGGTGGTCTTTACCTGCAACGAACGGCAGCTTACGCTGGCCGGTTTTCTTGTTGTTAATATAAATATCAACAATATACTCGCCGGGAAGCTGGGCGTTATTCTGCGAAAACACCGCCAGATCCACCGCCTGTTGGCCGCTTTTCTCTGTTTCCAGAAGGGCTGGGTCAAAGTAGAAGTCACCGGCCCAGGCATGGCCGGAGGCCAGGCATCCGCTGGCGATTGCGCAGTGCAACCAGAAGGCAAGTGGCTTCACGGTTGATAAATTCGGCGTTCTTTGCGTCATATCGCTTGTCATTCCCTGAGAGCTATCATCGTGAGGCGTGGCTTATTGCAGTGTCTGGGTTTCTGTTTTGGTGGTACCGCCATAGTCGTTGATCGCGGCCCACCGCACCGTTTTCCCTGCGGCTGCGGGGACC
>NZ_SZWU01000060.1:339029-343517 GCF_005280935.1 Citrobacter sp. wls757
TATGCTCGCCGGGAGCGATGTAATCGATTTTATTCGTGAGATCGGTTTTCCCTAACGCAAGACCAGCGAATACGACGTGATAAGCCGATGGGTTATATATATCTAACTCATTATTGCTATATTTATATTCAAGAGATTTATAAGCATCGTACGGCTTGCCGACTAAATTTGTCGGGCGATAAAATAGTTTTATTCGTGTTTTAAATACCAGCGTTAGCGTATTATTATTCGCATCGGTGGTTTGGCTTTTGGCAGGAATAGCGCGCACATTAATAAAGAACAAAGATTCTTTATCGTTAGCAATGTTTTCAGATGATTTTATAATTCGTAATGATGAATCGTTATCAGCATCGAGGCGAAAAAGCGGCGGTGTAATAATAAAGGGGCCTCGTGCGGTTCCCTGTGCATTGTCGACCCACGACTGCAATAAATAAGGCAGACCTTCACTGTGGTTAGCCACCGGCAGCGCGGCCTCTTTTTTCCCGGCATCGTAGATGACACGGGTTCTCTGTAGCACAATACCGCCAGCGAGGCTTTGGCTGACCCAGCTGCCCAGCACCAATGCCAAAGCGAGCGCGGTGTTTTTTTTCATCGCTGTTATCCTTAACCTGATGTCAAAAAACGTCTCTTTCCATCCCAGCGGGAAGAAGGGATGGAAAGAGACGGTATACGGGATTAGCGGTAGTCGATGGTGACGTCAACGCTGGCGTTGGCTTCGCCTGGGGAGATCTCTTTAGGATCAACAGTGGAGACGTAATAGGCTTGTAGCCCTACGATAGTGGTGCCATCGGCTTCCGGGGCAAAGCTGATTTTTGAATCAGCCGCGGGCAGCTTATTCAGCACCATCGTTGCGTTGTCGCTGGCTCTTGCGATACGGATGCCCACGCCGGTTGCGGCGGTATCCATGCTGCTAACGGCGACCAGATCGTCGTGATCGGCTACAGTGCCGCCAGCGCGCGTTTCCAGCCACAGCTGGAACGAGTTGTCCGTTGTGCCATCAACGTGCTCCCACGGGGAGGCTGGACAGTTTTCCAACGGAATATTAACCGGAATCGCCGGGCTGGTATCACCGACAGTTTTAAACTGCGCGGCGGCGTAATGACCCAGTTCCACGTTGATGACGTCACCATCGGCGAATTCACAGGTGCTGGTTAGAATTTCACCCGTAAATTCAATTTTACCGTCCGTCGCCCATGCGCTTCCCGCAGAAAGCGCCAGCAAGCTAACCGCTATAGATTTTGCAATTTTGTTCATTAAAATCCCTCTTATTTGATAAACCTGTTAGCAATTAAATTAATGAAAAGACAAAGATCAAAATTAATTGCTGGGCAATAGTATTCTATATGCGCTGGTAGTCATATTAATAAGCGAGATTTTCAGATTATATTTATTAAAAATGAACGAGCTAACTGCTATTACATTTAAATAATTTTAAATTGGTGCGGAGTCAAAATATTGCAATCACGAATATTGGCTGCTAAATGATATACTTGTGATGATATTAAGGCTTTTGGTATTCAGCTGAGTATTTTTCGCAAAATCCATTCAATTCCTTGCATTACTGTTTATTCATCCCATCATGTTTCCTGCTGTAAAATCATACAGATGTAAACGATTGCGGATGCGGATGACCAATCGTGTTGGTTAAAGGTGATGTTTGTCACAATTATTTCGTAAATGTGAACGGTAGTACTCTTCAGAATGTGGTTTGAGTCATTAGACTAGGGCTTCCAAAACGGGAGGACCCATGGCTTTGCATTCCACGCGCTGGCTGGCGCTCGGTTATTTCACCTACTTCTTTAGCTACGGTATCTTTCTGCCTTTCTGGAGCGTCTGGCTCGAAGGGCTAGGGCTGACGCCGGAAACCATCGGTTTACTGCTGGGCGCGGGGCTGATTGCCCGTTTTCTCGGTAGTTTGCTGATTGCGCCGCGTGTGAGCGATCCCTCTCGGCTGATCTCAGCGTTACGTATTCTGGCCCTGTTGACGCTGGTGTTTGCGCTGGCCTTCTGGGCGGGAACCAACGTGGCGTGGCTGATGGTGGTGATGGTCGGCTTCAACCTGTTTTTCTCACCGCTGGTACCGCTGACCGACGCGCTGGCCAACACCTGGCAGAAACAGATAACCATGGATTACGGTCGGGTGCGACTGTGGGGATCCGTGGCTTTTGTGATCGGCTCCGCGCTAACCGGCAAACTGGTGAGCCTGTTTGACTATCGGGTGATCCTGGTCCTGCTATCGCTTGGCGTCGCCTCGATGCTGCTGGGCATGATGATTCGCCCGAGCGTGCAGCCAGCGGGTGAAAACCGTCAGCAGGAGAGTGCGGGATGGCCCGCCTGGCGCGCGCTGATAACCCAGAGCTGGCGTTTTCTTGCTTGCGTGAGTCTGCTACAGGGTGCGCATGCTGCGTATTATGGTTTCAGCGCCATCTATTGGCAGTCTGCCGGATATTCAGCTTCGGCGGTGGGCTATTTATGGTCACTAGGTGTGGTGGCGGAGGTGATTATTTTCGCACTTAGCCACAAGCTGTTCCGTCGTTTCAGCGCCCGCGATCTGCTGCTGCTTTCCGCCGTTTGCGGGGTGGTGCGTTGGGGATTGATGGGCTGGAGCACCGAGCTGCCGTGGCTGATCGTGGTGCAAATCCTCCATTGCGGAACCTTTACCGTCTGCCACCTGGCGGCAATGCGTTATATCGCGGCACGCCAGGGGAGCGAAGTTATTCGTTTGCAGGCGGTGTATTCCGCGATAGCGATGGGCGGCAGTATCGCCATCATGACCGTATTCGCGGGCTATCTGTACCAGAATCTGGGCAGCGGCGTGTTCTGGGTGATGGCGCTGGTGGCGCTCCCGGCAATCGTTCTGCGCCCGAAGGTGGTCGCGCAGCCTGCAACGTTATGATTCGAGGATTTTGCGGATCTGCTGCTGCTGATGCGACGTAAGCGCCAGATCCGCATGAATCAACGGGGGTGAAAATAGCGGTAACGGCGTGGTGTACGGCGTAATAATCAGCGTTACGCCGCGCGGGGCACCCTCTTTTTGAAAGTCCTGCATCGGCATATGTTTTACGTTGAGCGGCAGCAGCGTCAGTTCGCGCAGCTGTTGCTCTATATGTGCTTCAAGTTGTTCGTTACTACCGGTCAGCAGGATAATCTGCTTTTCGTGTAAATCCTTCTCCTGCATCAGCCAGGCGCCGAAAATAACGGCCACCAGCCCGATCTCTTCTTCGGAAAATTGCACATCGTATTCGGCCTCGAAGCCGTGAATCGCCTCGCGGGTAGTACGAACCAGCCGGGGATAAAGGCGGCTGAACTCCTCCGGCAGCGTGTTATCAATGCCGATGGCAAACACGCTGCGGTTCAGTGCCTGAGCCAGGTGGATATACAACTGGTCATTCAGCCCTTGCTCATCGCTGAAGCGCACATTGCCATACTCGCGAAAACGCAGCACCAGCCGCGCAATAGCAAGGCGCAGGCGGCGATCCTGCTGGTGATTATCGCGAATCGGGTCGGGGATACGAAGCATTGAGAACAGCAACGCCATAAACAGCGATTCGCCCAGCGGTGCACTCTGCATGACGTGGCGCTGCCAGTGACGGCCAATTTCCTCGGCGAGCGGATATTCCGCGCAGGATTGCGCCCAGCGTTGCTGGAGTGGGTTAAACTCCGGGGTGATCCCCGCGTGGTGCTGTAGCAGGCAGTACTGTAAATACAGGCGCAGGAACTGGATGTCACGACACTCAAACGGTTTCTGCAAGCGCCGGGAGCACAGATTAATGAGCGCGTGCAGATTGGTGTCGTCATACAGCGTACGTGCGATCCCCCTTTGTTTAAGTTCTGCTTTTAACGCCGGGGTAAACTGCTGGGCGATAAAGGCAGGGCAAATCCGCAGGCCACGGCGCAGCCACTGCAACAGACACAGACGTTGATTTAGCGGGGTTCCTTCGATCGTATAGCCACCATTCTGCGCGGTGGCTATCGCGAGCCGGTGATAGCGCTGGATTTCGAGTCCTGCGCCAATAATATCTTCCTGAACCGTGGCATCATCGACACCGTTGAGGTTGCTGAAGGTTTGTGTAGTAGCGATTTGCCCCGGCAGGAAAAGCGTCAGCAGCACCTGGCAACGGCGCTGGGGAGCGGAAAGTACAGATGGTGGGGCAAGCGTTGACATCATCTGTAGATTCTCCCGTGAGTATGTTTGATAAGAATAGCTAAAGTTTGCTCATAGATTTTGAGAATGGAATGCTTTCCACCAGGAATGCTGGAGAGCGTCACAGAATTTTTAACGTGCGGAACAGATAGCGGTAGTGGAACGCAGCGCGTTAATCCGCTTTTTCACTGTTTTATCTTTTGTTTAGATATGCCAGAGATGTACTGTATGTCATGTTAAACATGATGGAGAATATTTTATTCCGCTATGGGGTTCCGTTCACCCCAGCGTTATCACTTCTCTGAATCAGAGATACCCGTGAACGTGCAAGGGAGGCTCACCGC
>NZ_SZWU01000060.1:343527-343783 GCF_005280935.1 Citrobacter sp. wls757
ATTGCTCATGGTTCCGTTCACCTCAGCGGTGTCATTTCTCTGAAGCGTAGATACCCGTGAACGTGCAAGGGAGACACACCGCCGTCTCCCTTGCATCCCAGGCTCCCGGCGGGAAAATCGTCGCTGCGCGATTATTCGCCCCATCCCTGGGGCTTACCCCTTCGGGGCCAGCACAAGCGCTGTTCAAAATTGCTCCCGGCAATTTTGTTATTCGTCTTATGTCGTCTGCCTGTCGGGTCGGGGCCGAGCCTGCGTC
>NZ_SZWU01000060.1:343839-344007 GCF_005280935.1 Citrobacter sp. wls757
ACTCTGCCCGCATCCATGCGGGCAGACCCGGTCAGCCGTCAACGACTCATCGATTTTCAGCCGGACCGGGGTCATCGCTTCAACGCTCTGACTTCCAGTGAAACCCGTTTTGCTGTTTAAACAAAAAATGCAGATGGTCAGGTGTGGGCTGGTCCGGCTGAAAATTGC
>NZ_SZWU01000060.1:344017-345055 GCF_005280935.1 Citrobacter sp. wls757
CTTTCGCATGGGCAAAAACAGTTTCTCGAAATTGGCATGCTGCTGGTACAGGAGCCGCATTTACTGCTACTGGATGAACCCGCGGCGGGGATGACGGATGCGGAAACGGAATACACGGCGGAGCTGTTTCGCCAGCTTGCGGGTAAGCACTCTCTGATGGTTGTTGAGCACGATATGGGATTTGTTGAAACCATTGCCGATCGCGTCACAGTATTACATCAGGGACGTGTCCTCGCTCAGGGGAGTCTTCGCGATGTGCAGGCCAACGAGCAGGTTATTGAAGTTTATCTCGGGCGTTAAGGAGTTTACATGCTGCAGGTGAAAGAACTGAATCAATATTATGGTGGCAGCCATATTCTGCGTGGGGTGAGCTTTGAAGCGCGTATCGGTGAGGTAACATGCTTGCTGGGGCGTAACGGCGTGGGGAAAACAACACTACTAAAGTGTCTGATGGGGCTTATTCCGGCCCGTAGCGGAAGCGTGCTCTGGCAGGATAAAAATGTCACTCACTGGAAGCCACACCAGCGGGTCAGAGCCGGTGTGGCGTATGTCCCACAGGGGCGTGATATTTTTCCGCGTTTGACGGTCGAAGAGAATCTGCTGCTCGGTCTTTCCCGTTTTTCAGCACCGGAGGCCCGACATGTGCCTGATGATATTTACGCGCTCTTTCCGGTTTTACAGGAGATGAAGCATCGGCGTGGCGGAGATTTGTCCGGCGGGCAACAGCAGCAACTGGCCATTGGACGAGCGCTGGCAAGTCGCCCACAGTTGTTGATTCTTGATGAGCCAACGGAAGGGATCCAGCCGTCGGTGATTAAAGAGATTGGTCAGGTGATTTCTCAACTGGCGCACCGGGGGGATATGGCTATATTGCTGGTGGAGCAATTCTACGATTTTGCGCAGCAGATGGCCGACAAATACCTGCTCATGTCGCGGGGCAGCATTATTCAAAGCGGCGATGGTAAAAATATGGAGGCCGAGGGCGTTCGGGGACTGGTTGCAATCTGAGGTATGCGACAGAGCGGCTTCGGCTCTGTC
>NZ_SZWU01000060.1:345111-347440 GCF_005280935.1 Citrobacter sp. wls757
CCACCGTCTGCCCCCAGGGCTTGGCGCGCATGCCTTTTATCATGAGCGCCCAGGCAAGAACGATCGCCACTATCAGCGCGACAAACAGCGACCATGGCGGCAATGTGGTTAAAATGACGCCGCTGACTAATGGGTTAACCGCTGCGCCAAGCCAGCCCAACGACTGGGCGGAAAAATAGCTGGCTTTCATGCCTGCTGGCGCGATGTTGTCGATAAGCATGTATTCACCCGGCGCGTAAATGACTTCGCCGATAGTGAAAAAGGCAGCAGAAATTCCCCATAACAACAGACTGTTGCCGGAGAAAGCGAAACCGACCAGGCCAACGACAAAGAAGACTGTACCCACTGTCATCAACGGGCGGATATTCGTGGCGGTGAGCCTACGACCAAGTGCGTATTGCAGTGATACTACGATGGCGGCGTTAACGGGCAGGACGACTGCTACCACTTTCTCGGCAAAATCGCCATCCGCTACCACCATAACGTATTGCGAAATACAGGACGCAAAAGCACCGCCAACAAACGATGCCAGAAAGGCCGATAACGTAAACCAAAATAATGCCCGGTCGCGCAGGAGTACCGAAGGGGACCACACCGCGGCGTTTAAACCTTCTGATGGTGCTGTCGAACGTTTTACCCAGGTCTGGATAAACACCAGTGGCAATGCTGAACAGGCGGCAGCCAGCCAGAATGGCAGGTTAATGCTTTGCATCACCAGTAGAGTGCCCAGCGGTGGACCAACGGTCCAGCCAATATTCAGCACGGTATAGTTAAGCGAGAAAATTTTAGTCTTGTTGGTGGCTGACAGATTATCGGCAAACCAGGCCTTCAGCACCGTGGCGAAGACGGAGTAGGCACAGTTGATCAGGGCAAAGAGTAAAACCACTACCACCACGTTATGCACCAGCGGGATTGCAATAAAGCCGGAAGCAAAGCCACAAATTGCCAGCAGCATATAGCGTTTTTTATCGAACTTGTCGGCCAGAATACCAAAGCCAAGGCTGAACACCACGCCAATGGTCAGCGCGACCGTCATCGCATAGCCGATCAGGTCAACGCTCAGATGATACTGCCGACTGAGGTAAATCGTCATAAATGGCAGAGTGGCGCCACGGCCAATTGTTAATAACAAAGATGACGCGAGTAACGCGAGAGTGGACCTTCTCAAGGAGATATTCATTTGCCTGCCCGACAATGCATGTTGTTATGTTTTTTTTAGATATAAGAAACAAATAGCATGTCAAAACTGTGATGTACACTCAATAAGTTGTCCGAAAATGCCTTGCGTGGCCTACCTGAAATAATGATCTGTTACGGCACAACGATTTCCGTTACTTTAACTTGTTTACAAAAATTTAATATTTGCAGGGGCGGTGGTATGTCGCGTAAAGACGGGTTGTTAGCGTTACTGGTTGTCGTGGTTTGGGGACTGAACTTTGTCGTTATTAAAGTGGGTCTGCACAATATGCCACCGCTAATGTTGGCGGGATTACGTTTTTTACTGGTTGCGTTTCCGGCAATACTCTTTGTTGCCAGGCCGAAAATCCCACTTTCGCTGTTGCTCGGCTATGGCCTGACCATCAGTTTTGGGCAGTTCGCATTTCTCTTTAGCGCTATCAAATTCGGTATGCCTGCAGGGTTAGCTTCTCTGGTATTGCAGGCTCAGGCGTTTTTTACCATTGTTCTGGGCGCATTTGCTTTCGGTGAGCGCCTGCAGGGTAAACAATTGGTTGGGATTGCGCTGGCGGTATTTGGCGTGCTGGTGCTGATTGAGGCCAGTCTGAACGGTCAGCATGTTGGCATGCTCGGTTTTATGCTGACGCTGGCGGCGGCGCTAAGCTGGGCCTGCGGTAATATCTTTAACAAAAAAATCATGCAGCATACCTCGCGCCCAGCCGTTATGTCGTTGGTGGTATGGAGCGCGTTAATTCCCATTGTTCCGTTCTTCCTGGCATCATTGCTTCTGGATGGTCCAACGCAAATGACCCACAGTCTGGTGGAGATAGATATGACCACCATTCTTTCACTGGTTTATCTGGCGTTTGTGGCGACCATTGTGGGTTACGGTATCTGGGGTTCGTTACTCGGACGCTATGAAACCTGGCGTGTCGCGCCGTTGTCGCTGTTGGTGCCGGTCGTTGGACTGGCAAGCGCCGCCGTGCTGCTGGATGAAACGCTGACCGGATTGCAACTGCTCGGTGCGCTACTGATCATGGCAGGGTTGTATATCAATGTGTTTGGCTTTCGGTTGCGTAAGGTTGCGTCGGTGAGGGGCTAAAAAAGCCCCGCAGTGGAGTAATGCTCGTCAGTTAAGCATGTATGGTGAACA
>NZ_SZWU01000060.1:347829-359322 GCF_005280935.1 Citrobacter sp. wls757
ACTGACTTCCAGTTATATCCGTATTGCTGTTCAGAGATATTCAAATAAAAGCGTAGGTGGTGAGGTGTGGACTGGTCCGGCTGAAAATTGCCGACGTGTTTCCGTAAGGCCGGGAGAGCCAGCATGGATGCTGGCTCAGGGCGCGCTTTACAGGGACGTTACATCGCGCCCGGCCCGGTAGCCTGGAGGAATAAGCGGAGGGTATTGCGCAGCAACAATTTTCCTGCCGGGAGCCGGGATTGTAAAGGGCGTGGCGGAGAACGCCCTTTACACGTTCACTGGAGTCAGTGTTTTAGAGAAGCAATGCACATGAGGTGAACGGAACTCTTTCTCCTAGATAGCATGTTATTTACCTCCGCCAGCACAGGTTGATGCTTACTGAAACTGAGGCGCTAACTGACAGGCATTACCGCAGTTGCTGGGCAATATAATTACAGGTTGCGCATATTGTAATAAGGCACACCTAATTCGTCGGACTTGTCGCTGCCTGCACCCATATGATTAAAATCGAACGGGGACTGATCGTGCGCAGGGGGCATAATCATCGCGTCGCGACTGTTCTGGGTGGCAGGTTGCGCGGTCTGTTCCGCCATGCTCTGGCCCGAAACAACAAACAGCAGGGCCAGCATTGCATAAGACAGAAGTTTCATGATTTCCTCGGTTACGTCGTTAACTGGCGATTAGCAATTACATTGATTGAGTGGAAGCAAATAGCGTGATTCGCCGTGCATATTCGTCATACGGTACTTATGCGGCGGAACATCAAAATAGTTTTTGAATGTCCGGGTCAGCGTCTGCTGAGACTCAAAACCGTAACGCTCTGCCAGATAAAGAATGGGCTCGTTACTCTCTTTTAATTTTTGCGCTATTTCAGTCATTTTACGGCTGCGAATGTATTGACCCAGTGAATGGCCGGTTTCTTTTTTAAACATCCGTTGCAGGTGCCATTTGGAGTAACCTGAACGCTCAGACACTTTTTCCAGCGAGAGCGGCGATTCAAGGTTATTTTCGATCCAGTCCAAAATGCTATGAATAGTGATTGTGTCAGTATTGCGTCTGGACATCGTCATACCTCTTTCTGTTTACGGCAGGATTCTCTTAAGCAAGTGCTCAAGTGTGGCTACTTCATCCGCCGTTAAGTTTTTTGTTAATTCCTGGTGCAGGTCTTGCCCTACTAATTGATGACACTGCTCGCAAATTGCTGCGCCATGCTCAGTGAGTTTCACCAGCACGCCACGCTTGTCATGTGGATTCGGAAGCCTTTCGATCCAGCCTTTACAGGCCAGTCTGTCCAGCATCCGCGTCAGGGCGCCAAGGTCGACAGACAGCACTTTTTTCAATTCGACAGGGGTGATGCACACCGCGCAACGGATGGAGCAGAGCACCTTGAACTGCGATGCCGTGATATCCAGCGGTGACAGATAGTCGTTTAGCAAACGATCTTTTTTCTGATTAACCATATAGATCAAACGACCCAGTGGGATGATTTCGTTAAACAGATCACTGGTGTTTTTCACAATGGTTGCCCTGGCAAGTAGTTAGTCACGGCTGATATTATTGCTTAGGCAAATATAAGTCAAATGAATGAGTCAGCAAATGCCACGTTTTGTTAAATCATCAGACTCAACATCCGATGAGTGAAATTTTAACGATCTGATAATTATGGTTTATACGCGTGGATGAAAAATGAATCCTTACATCGCGAAAATGGCTTATCTCGCGGATTTCACCGTATACTTGCCGTTGACGATTAACGCACAGGAAAGATGACATTATGATGGACTTGTTTAAAGCGATAGGACTTGGGCTGGTAGTCCTGTTACCGTTGGCAAACCCGTTAACCACCGTAGCGTTGTTCCTTGGCCTTGCAGGCAATATGAACAGCGCAGAGCGTAACCGTCAGTCACTCATGGCGTCCGTTTACGTGTTTGCCATCATGATGGTGGCGTACTATGCCGGGCAACTTGTGATGAATACCTTCGGGATTTCGATTCCCGGACTACGTATTGCGGGTGGGTTAATCGTTGCGTTTATCGGCTTTCGGATGCTGTTTCCGCAGCAGAAGGCGCATGATTCTCCGGAAGCAAGAAGCAAGTCAGAAGAGCTGGAAGACGAGCCGACTGCCAATATCGCCTTTGTACCGCTGGCTATGCCAAGCACTGCCGGTCCGGGGACGATTGCGATGATCATCAGTTCCGCGTCAACCGTGCGTCATGGTTCCGAATTTCCGGACTGGGTGATCATGGTCGCACCGCCGATTATTTTTGCGGTTGTTGGGATTATCCTGTGGGGCTGTTTGCGCAGTTCCGGGGGGATCATGCGCCTGGTCGGCAAAGGTGGTATCGAAGCGATTTCTCGTTTGATGGGCTTCTTGCTGGTGTGTATGGGCGTGCAGTTTATTATTAACGGCGTGCTGGAAATTATCAAAACCTACGCTTAAAACACTGTGCCCGGTAATCGTTAATGTCTACCGGGCACATTTTTCACGAATGCTGAGGCTGTTCTTCCAGCGATACCGGCCATTTACGAAAGATAATCACCGACCATATCAACGCCACCACGGCAGGCACTGCGCCGACGTAACCAATCGTAGACATCGACCAGTGCAAACTCACCTGATTGCCTACCAGCGCACCAGCGCCAATACCGATATTAAAGATGCCTGAGAACAGCGCCATTGCGACGTCAGTGGCATCCGGAGCAAGCGCCAGCACTTTCACCTGCATTCCCAGACCTATCAGCATGATGGCGACGCCCCAGAAAATACTCAGGACAGCAAGGTGCATTTCGCTGTCAGCAGCCGGAAGTAACAGCACCAGGCATACCGTCAACAGGGCAATGGCACTGCTAATCAGCACGGATGCATGCAGATTCCCCAGCTTACCGAAAATGACGCTACCGACAATTCCCGCGCCACCCAGAACCAGCAACAGCACGGTAGCAAAGTTTGCGCTCAGACCCGCGACGGTCTGCACAAACGGCTCGATATAGCTGTAGGCCGTGTAATGTGCGGTGACCACAATCACCGTCAGTAGATACAGACTCATCAATGCGGGACGATGGAATAACACCGGCAGGCTTTTTAAAGAGCCGGAGTGCTCACTGGGTAGTTTGGGCAGGAGCTTTATCAGGCAAAGCAAGGTAACTAACGCCCCCATACCGATGGCGAAGAAGGTCGTGCGCCAGCCAAAATACTGACCGACGATACGTCCGATTGGCAGGCCAAGCACCATCGCCAGCGCGGTGCCAGTGGCAATCAGGCTGAGAGCCTGTGCACGTTTACCGGCAGGGGCCAGGCGGATCGCCAGCGATGCGGTAATCGACCAGAAAATAGCGTGCGCAAAAGCAATACCAATACGGCTAATTACCAGCACGGTAAAATTCCATGCCAGGAAAGAGAGCACATGGCTGGCGATAAACACAACAAACAGACAGATCAGCAGTTTTCGGCGCTCCACCTGACTGGTAAGTAACATAAAAGGGAGCGACATCAGGGCGACAACCCAGGCGTAGATCGTCAGCATGATCCCGACCTGAGCGGTCTGCATATTGAAGCTTTGTGCGATGTCGGACAGCAAGCCGACAGGAACAAACTCGGTGGTATTGAAAATAAAACCGGCAATGGCAAGCGTAACTACCCGTAGCCACGCGACCTTGCGGGAAACAGTGTCTGTTGTCATATCAAATAAGAGGATTAGCTGCGAAAAGGTAAGGCCACGATCTTAAAACGTTTGCTGGCGAAAATACAATCATTTTGTGATATGGATCTCATTTCATTGGCAGGGCGCCACAATGTGCTGCCGAACATTCCTCGGATTTTTAAGTATTTCAATAATAATGAAATTCCGGGCGTATGACTTCACCCGGATTTACAGGTATTCATGTTCTTTGAGGATTGCCAGTTACTCCAGGCTCTGTGATAACTGAGGGTTCAACACCTCAATAAACGCTTCCAACTGACGTGTCATTGCACCTCTGCGCCAGACCAGCCATGTATTCAGCCAGCGCCAGTTCTCGCTTAGCGGCCAGGCGTTGACCTGATGATGCCCTGGCATGCTCTCCAGCATCGATCGCGGGATCAGTGCGATACCCGCACCGGCAATGACGCAGGCCAGCATGCCGTGATATGACTCCATTTCATGAATGGTGCCGGGCATGGCGCGATCGGCATGAAACCAGCTTTCAAAATGGCGGCGATAGGAACAGTTGGCGCGAAAGGCGTAAATACTGCAACCGTTGACGTCGCTGGCCCGCTGAATGGGGGGATGGCCGTGCGGCGTCACGATCATCATCTCTTCACGGTAGACCGGCATTCCTTCAAGTCCCGGATGGGTAATTGGGCCATCGACAAAGGCCGCGTTCAATGTTCCGTCGAGTACGCCGTCCAGCATTGTGCCTGAAGGACCTGTCGCCAGCGCGAACTGAATTTTGGGGTAACGCTGATTATATTCAGCCAGCGTGGCGGGGATGCGAACTGCTGCTGTACTTTCAAGCGAGCCGAGAGAGAAGAGTCCTTGTGGCTCATCCCCGGCGACGACCATCCTGGCTTCCTCAACCAGTGCCAGGATCCGCTGGCTGTAGCGCAAAAAGTTGTGCCCGGATGGGGAAAGCCGCAGGCGCTGGTTTTCACGAATAAACAGATCAACGCCCAGGTCGGCTTCAAGCTGACGTATACGGGTGGTGAGATTGGATGGCACGCGATGCACTTTCGCGGCGGCCTGTGTAATACTGCCAGTCTCCGCGACGGCATTGAACATTTCCAGCTGCGTCAGATCCATAATCTTCTCTATTCGTGAATGGTATGGTTAATATTATTCATTTTTCAGAAAGAGTAAATATGCTCATGATATAACCATACCCTGCGATAAAGAGAGGCACTTATGACTATCACAGCAGCAACACATGCGATTTCCATTGACCCTGCCAGCGGTGAAAGGCTGACGGCGACGCCGTGGGCCAGCGCGGAAGAGATTGATCATGCGCTGAACCTTGCCGCGAATGGCTATAGCGAATGGAAACATACTTCCGTTGAGCACCGTGCGCAAACGCTGCACCAGATCGGGCAATCTCTGCGCCATCGTGCGAAAGAGATGGCGCAGTGTATCTCACGTGAAATGGGTAAACCCATTAAGCAGGCGCGTGCTGAAGTCGCCAAGTCAGCTGCATTGTGTGACTGGTACGCCGAGCATGGACCGGCGATGCTCAATCCGGAACCTACGCTGGTGGAGAATAACCAGGCAGTGATTGAATATCGTCCGCTAGGAACCATTCTGGCGATCATGCCGTGGAACTTCCCGCTATGGCAGGTAATGCGAGGTGCCGTCCCGATTCTGTTGGCCGGAAATGGCTACCTGTTAAAGCATGCGCCTAACGTGACTGGCTGTGCTGCAATTATTGCGCAGGTTTTCGCTGATGCTGGTGTACCCGCGGGGGTTTACGGTTGGGTGAATGCCGATAACGCCGGGGTCAGTCAGATGATCAATGACCCGCGTATTACGGCGGTAACGGTGACAGGCAGTGTACGTGCCGGTGCGGCGATTGGCGCTCAGGCTGGGGCCGCTCTAAAAAAATGTGTGCTTGAACTGGGCGGCTCCGATCCGTTTATTGTCCTCAATGATGCTGACCTCGATCTGGCCGTTAAGGCGGCGGTCGCTGGGCGTTATCAGAACACCGGGCAGGTTTGTGCGGCAGCCAAGCGCTTTATTATCGAAGAAGGGATTGCGGCAGAGTTTACTTCACGCTTTGTGGCCGCTGCGAGCGCGCTCAAAATGGGTGATCCGCTGAACGAAGAAAACGATCTGGGGCCGATGGCGCGATTTGATCTGCGTGATGAGCTGCACCAGCAGGTAGAAGCCACCCTTTCCGAAGGGGCACGGTTACTTCTCGGCGGGGAAAAAATTGCGGGTCAGGGCAATTACTATGCCGTGACGGTACTGGGCGATGTCACTCCAGAGATGACGGCGTTCCGCCAGGAGCTGTTTGGTCCGGTTGCGGCAATTACCGTGGCGAAGAATGCTGAACATGCCTTAGCGCTGGCGAATGACAGTGATTTCGGCTTATCCGCCACGGTGTTTACTGCGGATGAAGCGCTGGCGCAGAAGATGGCGTCACGCCTGGAGTGTGGTGGCGTATTTATCAATGGTTACAGCGCCAGCGATGCCCGCGTTGCGTTTGGTGGTGTGAAGAAAAGTGGCTTTGGCCGCGAACTTTCTCACTTTGGCCTGCATGAGTTTTGTAACGTGCAGACCGTCTGGAAAAACCGCCTTTGATGGTGTGGGTGCCTCCGCTGGGGGCACCTGTCTTATTTCTGCAATTTTTCTGTCATTTACTCTCAGTACACTCGCGGCTAACGCTTTGATACAGAAGAGTAATATGAACATAACGCAAATTTTCCATCGTCTAATACCCCGTCAGTTCGGTCTGTTAACCGGCATTTTTTGCATTATTGCGCTGTTCTCTGTTTTGCAGGTCGTGTCCTCCTTGATGCTCTCGGCCTCAGTCAGCGACGCACAGCATAATGAAGGGCGTAATCAACTCGCGCTTTTGCAGCAGGCAAAGGTCGATGAAGCGCGGGTGGCGTTATTATCTGCCAGCGATTTACTTAACCGTGCGGGAATTTATTTTATGCAGGATGCCGCCACCGGTTCGGACGGGAGTTGGCGTCCGTTAATGGAAGAGGCGTATCGGGCGCTGGCGCAGTCAAAAAGTGCATGGGATGCCTGGCGGGATATGAAGCCGCAGTCGGACCCGGGTCTAACGGAGAGCTATCAGCGTTTTTATAGCGGTATTCAGGAGCAGGCGGATGGGCTGATGCAGTCAGGTTCCATTGATGCGTTTTTTGCCGTACCCGTGCAGGCCTTTCAGACAGACTTTAACGGTAATTACGCGCGCTTTCAGCAGGACAGTGGGCGACATGCGGAAGCTGGGCGTCAGCAGCTGTTGACCAGTCTTGAGCGTTTACAGAATCTATTTTTGTTTATTCCTCTGGTGCTTGTGATTATCGCCTTTCTGGTCTGGCGTAGTATGTTCCGTTGGGTGATTATGCCGCTGCGACGGCTGATCGATCATATCGATATTTTAGCGGCGGGTGATCTTTCTCGGCCAGCCCCGCAGGTGAGTCAGTTTAATCGGGAAGTGACGCAATTAAGTTCGCGTATTGCTGCAATGCAGCAGGGGCTCTGCGCGCTGGTGCGGCAGGTGAATGATGCCACCACCGCAATGGTAGGAAATATCAACGAACTTGCGCAGAACAATAAACAGCTATACCAGCAGTCGGCAAAACAAAGTGAAGAGTTGAGCACTGTGACATCGCATATTTCGGTTCTGGAAACGCATGTTGAGGATAACAGTGGCTTTGCTGAACTGGCGAATCAACGCGCAGTGCAGGCGCGTGATATTGCGGCAGGTGGAGACCGAATGATGGCGACGGTAAATGCGTCAATGCAGGCGATTGTGACTCGCTCGTCTGAAATGCGAGGGATTACAACGCTTATCGACAACATTGCATTTCAGACGAATATCCTGGCTCTTAACGCGGCAATCGAGGCAGCACATGCCGGGGAGCAAGGGCGCGGGTTTGCCGTAGTTGCGAAAGAAGTTGGGCTGCTGGCGCGAAAAAGTGGTCAGTCTACGCAAAACATTCAGACACTGATTAAACACTCGTTACAGGGCATTGAAGAGGGCTTTCACGCGGTTAACGGACTGGATAAGAATTTGCAGCAGGTTATCGCACTGGTGGAAAACCTCGGCGCGTTACTGAACGACATTTCGACTGCAACGTTAAATCAGGGGAACAGTATTCATCAGTTAACCCGTCAGCTCCATGTCCTGAACGGCGAAGCCCGACAAACCAGTGATCTGGTGAATGCTGCATCTGATTCTTCCTTACAGCTTCACCATGAATCTAACCAGCTTATGCAGGCCGTGGCCAGATTCCGCCTTCCGGCCTGACGCTGCGTATTCAGCTCTGTTATACTCGCAGGCCTTTCATACCTGCGAGCAAGGAGCATGTTGTGGCCAGGGCCATGGACAATTCAATTTTAGAGACCATTGTGCAGCAGGTTCGTCCGCTGATTGGTCAGGGTAAAGTCGCTGATTACATTCCGGCATTAGCCTCCGTCGACGGTTCAAAACTGGGTATTGCTATCTGTACCGTTGATGGACAGCACTATCAGGCGGGAGATGCGCAAGAACGTTTTTCTATTCAGTCGATTTCAAAGGTGCTCAGTCTGGTCGTGGCGATGCGTCACTATCAGGAAGATGAGATCTGGCAGCGCGTCGGCAAAGATCCTTCCGGTCATCCTTTTAACTCCCTGGTGCAGCTGGAAATGGAGCAGGGTATCCCTCGCAACCCCTTTATTAATGCCGGGGCGCTGGTGGTTTGCGATATGCTGCAAGGGCGTCTAAGCGCACCGCGTCAACGGATGCTGGAAGTGGTGCGGGCATTAAGCGGCGTTTCGGATATCGCCTATGATGCGACGGTCGCGCGATCGGAGTTTGAGCACTCGGCGCGTAACGCCGCTATTGCCTGGCTGATGAAATCCTTCGGCAATTTTCACCATGACGTGCCCACCGTTTTGCAGAACTATTTTCACTACTGCGCGCTGAAAATGAGCTGTGTGGAACTGGCGCGGACTTTTGTCTTTTTGGCAAATCAAGGGCATGCCTTTCATCTTGCTGAGCCTGTGGTCACTCCGATGCAGGCCCGGCAGATCAATGCGCTGATGGCGACCAGCGGCATGTATCAGAACGCAGGGGAATTTGCCTGGCGGGTCGGGCTTCCGGCGAAATCTGGCGTGGGTGGCGGCATCGTGGCGATCGTGCCACACGAGATGGCGATTGCTGTCTGGAGTCCGGAACTGGATCCGGCGGGAAATTCACTGGCCGGTATCGCCGTGCTGGAGCAATTAACACAACAGCTGGGGCGCTCGGTTTACTGATGAAAACGCTCGATCCTCTTTTTGCCCGGCTGGCGAAATCAACGTTTCGCTCGCGGTTTCGTCTTGGTCAGAAAGAAAGGCAGTATTGTCTGGATAAAGGGGCACCAGTTATCGAACAACATGCTGCGGATTTTATAGCTAAACGACTGGCACCTGCGTTTCCCGCCAATGATGGAAAACAGACTCCTATGCGTGGTCACCCGGTATTTATTGCTCAACATGCTACGGCGACGTGCTGTCGAGGGTGTCTGGCGAAATGGCATGATATACCTCAGGGTGTAGCGCTAAACGATGAACAGCAACGTTACGTTGTCACGGTTATTTACCACTGGCTAGTGCTCCAAATGAACAAGCCATAGATAACATTATCCTATGATATGCCCCCTTGTGTTGTGTAATTGTTAAAAGCAGTATGAAGGGGTCAATCTAAGGAGAAACCATGGCTTCCGGCAAACCCTGCTTTGTGCTGAGCGCGGCACAGATTCTGTCGCGAATCGACGAGCTCAGCGATGTTCTTGAACAGTGCGTCAATGACGGCGCCTCCATCAGTTTTATGCTGCCCTTTAATCGGGAAAAATCAGAGCCTTTCTGGATGAAGGTCGCGCAAAGTGTTTCTCGCGGTGAACGGATCGTTCTTGGTACGCAGAATGCGCAGGGGGGGCTTGTCGGTACCGTCCAACTCATTATCGATCAACCCGAAAATCAACCTCATCGTGCTGATGTCGCCAAACTGCTGGTTCACCCTTCAGCGCGACGCGGTGGCCTGGCCCGTGAATTGATGAATGAACTGGAAAGTTGCGCGCGTCAACAAGGTAAAACGCTGCTGGTGCTTGATACGGCGACGGGCAGTGGTGCGGAGTTGTTCTACCACAATTGTGGGTGGAAAAAGGTAGGGGTGATACCTGACTATGCCCAAATGCCCGACGGGACGCTGACCGGAACCACACTTTTCTATAAAACGCTCTAATTTGTCGCCGGGGATTGATCAAAACAGGGTTTCAATGTATTAAAGTTTGCTAACCTATTGGACCAATTCAATCAGGTTGTATGACTAATCATAAAGGGAACCCATTGTGCAAACACTAAATCGTCGCGATTTCCCCGGTGCTCAGTATCCTGAACGCATTATTCAGTTTGGTGAAGGAAACTTCCTGCGCGCCTTTGTAGACTGGCAGGTAGATCTGCTCAACGAGCATACCGATCTGAACGCTGGTGTGGTCATTGTTCGTCCTATCGAAAGTTCCTTCCCGCCATCGCTGAGTACGCAGGATGGCCTCTATACCACTATCATTCGTGGTTTGAATGAGAAGGGCGAGGCCGTAAGTGATGCCCGTCTAATTCGTTCAGTTAACCGTGAAATCAGCGTCTATAGCGAATACGATGAGTTCCTGAAGCTGGCGCATAATCCTGATATGCGTTTTGTGTTCTCTAACACCACGGAAGCAGGTATCAGTTACCACGCGGGCGATAAGTTTGACGACGCGCCAGCGGTTAGTTATCCGGCTAAACTGACGCGTCTGCTGTTCGAACGCTTCAGCTATTTTAACGGCGCATTGGATAAAGGCTGGATTATCATCCCTTGCGAACTGATTGATTATAACGGCGATGCGCTGCGTGAACTGGTTCTGCGCTACGCTCAGGAATGGGCGCTGCCGGAAGCGTTTATTCAGTGGCTGGATCAGGCCAATGCATTTTGCTCCACGCTGGTGGACCGTATTGTTACCGGCTATCCGCGTGATGAGGTAGCTAAGCTCGAAGCTGAACTGGGCTATCATGATGCTTTCCTCGATACCGCAGAACATTTCTATCTGTTTGTCATTCAGGGGCCGAAGTCATTAGCCGCAGAACTACGTCTGGATAAGTATCCGCTGAATGTCCTGATCGTGGAGGACATCAAACCGTACAAAGAGCGCAAAGTGGCGATTCTCAACGGTGCTCACACCGCGCTGGTCCCTGTTGCCTGGCAGGCAGGGTTGGACACCGTGGGCGAGGCGATGAATGACGCTGAGATTTGTGCTTTCGTGGAGAAAGCGATCTATGAAGAGATCATTCCGGTACTGGATTTACCACGTGATGAGTTAGCTTCTTTCGCCAGCGCGGTAACCGGTCGATTCTGCAACCCGTATATAAAACATCAGCTGCTGTCGATTGCCCTGAATGGCATGACCAAATTCCGCACCCGTATATTGCCGCAACTGCTGGCAGGGCAACAGGCCAGCGGTAAGCTGCCGGCGCGTTTGACGTTTGCGCTTGCCGCGTTAATTGCTTTTTATCGTGGAGAGCGCAACGGTGAGTCTTATCCGGTTCAGGATGATGCGCACTGGATAGAGCGTTTTCAACAGCTGTGGTCCCAGCATCGCGATCGCCAGATAAGTACCGAAGCGTTGGTCAAATCTGTACTGGGTGTCAAAGAACACTGGGAACAAGATCTGACGCAGGTTTCTGGACTGGTGGAACAGGTCTCTGCCGATCTGGATACCATTCTGGCAAAAGGTATGCGTGAAGCCGTTAAGCCACTGTGCTAAGACGACTACCGACAACCCGGCTCAGGCCG
>NZ_SZWU01000060.1:359379-371848 GCF_005280935.1 Citrobacter sp. wls757
ACAACATACTGTGTGGTTTATATCATAAACCCGGTCTGTGACTTAGGTGCGGCTTCATTTTAAGCGGGGCCAAAGTTGTTGGGATAATGTTGCGATTAACTTGCAACATTGATCGCTATCGCGTCTAATGTGACGGATTTCACATTTTCCCGAAGATAACCATGATCGTTCGTCCCCAACAACACTGGCTGCGCCTGATATTCGTCTGGCATGGTTCCGTATTATCTAAAATATTCTCACGGTTGCTGCTGAACTTCCTGCTCTCCATCGCCGTTATCATCATGTTGCCCTGGTATACGATGTTGGGTATCAAATTTACCCTGGCACCGTTCAGTATTCTGGGCGTGGCGATTGCTATCTTTTTAGGTTTTCGCAATAACGCCTGCTATTCACGTTATGTCGAAGCCCGACACCTGTGGGGGCAGTTGATGATTGCTTCCCGGTCACTACTTCGCGAGGTGAAAACCACCTTACCGGATGACGCCGAACTGGGGCAGTTTGTTCGTCTGCAAATCGCATTTGCCCACTGTTTACGCATGACATTACGTCGAAACCCACAGGCAGAGCCGTTGGCGAAATATCTCAGCGAGAAAGATC
Source organism: Citrobacter sp. wls757 (assembly GCF_005280935.1). NCBI lineage: Bacteria > Pseudomonadati > Pseudomonadota > Gammaproteobacteria > Enterobacterales > Enterobacteriaceae > Citrobacter > Citrobacter sp. wls757. The sequence continues at coordinate 359,977 of NZ_SZWU01000060.1, forward strand.
TGCAGACGGTATTTGCCGCACAATCGCCAGCAAACCGCATTTTGTTGCTGATGGGGGAGTGGTTGGCCATACGCAGACGTGATGGACAGCTGTCCGATATATTATTTCATAGTTTAAACAACAGATTAAATGATATGTCGGCAGTACTGGCAGGTTGTGAGCGAATCGCGAATACACCAGTTCCGTTTGCTTATACTTTGATCCTTCATCGCACTGTTTATCTGTTTTGTATCATGCTGCCATTCGCGTTGGTGGTGGATCTTCACTACATGACGCCGTTTATTTCAGTGCTTATTTCCTATACTTTTATCTCACTCGATGCGCTTGCGGAAGAGCTTGAAGATCCGTTTGGTACTGAGAACAATGATCTGCCGCTGGATGCGATTTGCAATGCAATCGAAATCGATTTACTGCAAATGAACGATGAAACCAATGTGCCAGCAAAACATATGCCGGATAAACATTACCAACTAACTTAGTTTCGTTCTGTTTCCCACCATGCTGGCCGCATATCAGAAAACGAATGAAACTCCGGCGCCAGATCTTCATCATTAGGATCGTCAAAAGCGCCGGCTAAAAGCGCAATGACCGGAGCGTCATCGATGGCGCCCACGGAACTACCGCACTGAGGGCAAAAAGCCCGGCTGGTAGTTTCAGATGAGCGCCAGGTTGTCGGTTTTCCGGCTTTTCCCGTCCATTCTACATTTTCTGCATCAAACTCAATCCAGACGACGGTCGGGGCACCCGTATGTTTCCGGCATATATCACATGAGCAGGTATGGGAATTATTAGGACTGCTGGCAGTGAAGCGGATCGAGCCACACAGACATCCACCAATGTAGACTTTAGACATAACAACCCCCGTCAGAAACATGTGGCAAGACACTAGCAGATGCCTGACATAGCCACTAGATCCTTATGATAAAAAGGCGAGGGCGCGCATACTCAGTAGCCCTGTCCTGTGATCTGTCTGATGATAAACGCTTAACTATTGCGTCTGGCAACAATAAACAACCGCGGAAAGGCCAGCAAAATATTGCCGTTTTCCTGCAACGGATATTGATCCTGAAGCAGTTCATGGTAGCGAGCCAGGTAATGACGCTGCTCGCTTTCGCTCAAATCCTGCAACCAGGGGCGTAGTCCCGTTGAGCTTACCCAGTCGATAATCGCCTGATGCGAATCCATAATGTGATAATACGTTGTACGCCAGATATCCACATCACAACCCGCTTCGGTCAAAATATCATAGTAGGCGTGAACACCAGGAAGCGGAGCACGCCCCCGGTCGGGGTAATCTTGTTCATAAGCCACTTCGCGCATCAGTACATGCGTGGGCTCCAGCCAGTTATCCGGCATTTGCACGGCCAGAACGCCGTTGTGACTCAGTTGTGAGACCAAATGTGGGAATAATTCATAGTGATCGGGCACCCACTGTAACGACGCATTTGCATAAAGCAGATCCACGGGACGCTCGGGCTGAAACTGGCTAATATCCGCTTCGATAAAATGGCAGTCAGGTAATGCGTTGCGCGCTTCATTCAGCATAGCAGGTGAAGAATCGACACCTGTTGTCTTTGCCGTGGGCCAGCGCTGATGCAGCAATGCCGTACTGTTTCCCGGACCACAACCTAGATCAACAACTGAGCGGACATTTTCTAACGCCACACGGCTGAGTAATTCTGCTGCGGGTCTTGAACGTTCAGTTGCATATTGCAGATAAAGCGAAGGGTTCCAGTCGGCCATGTATAAATCTCCAGTATGAGAGGAAAAGTCGGAAAAGGACGGTATAAGACCTTGCCGATGAGCCACTTATTTTAGAAGATTATATGAAAATGAATGATAAGGGCAGGAATATGCTGGAAACATCAAGGTTGATATTACGACAGTGGGAGGCTAAAGACCGAGCCCCTTTTGCTGCACTCAATGCCGATTCTGACGTGATGCGTTTTTTCCCCGCGCCGCTACAGAAAGCTGAAAGCGATAACCTGGCCGATAGATTTAGTGAAGGTATTGCAGAACGCGGCTGGGGATTTTGGGCCGTAGAGCTAAAAGAAACACACCAGTTTGTGGGCTGTGTGGGGTTGCATCCACAACCTGATAAATTTCATTTTTCACCCTGTACCGAAATTGGCTGGCGCCTTGCTAAAGCATACTGGCACCAGGGTCTGGCGTTAGAAGCCGCGCAAGCGAGTCTTGCATTTGCTTTTGACGTACTGGCGCTAAATGAAGTCGTTTCATTTACTTCTGTGCTGAATAAACCGTCAGAGAATCTGATGATACGACTTGGTATGACTAAAACAGAAGAGTTCACGCATCCCGCGTTGCCGTCAGATCATCGCTTGGCACAACATGTTTTGTATCGTCTTTGCCGATAATTAATCAGACTATTTTGATCCTTTTCTCATATCAGAGAAAATAACTAAGCCAATTCCAGCCAAAATAATGACGCTTGCGAGAAGGATTCTGACGGTGAGCGTTTCGCCCAAAAATAGGATCCCACCGAGAGTGGCCAGACAAGGTACGCTGAGTTGAATAGTACTGGCCGTTGTGGACCTGAGTAAGGGGAGCAATGAATACCAGAGCAGATATGCACCTCCCGATGTAATTGCACCAGAAAGCACGCCCAGAACTAATCCATATATATCAATATGAAGATGAGAGCGGAAGAACAGAGGGATAATCAATGCGACCGGGATTGCCAGGATGAAATTCCCCCCGGTTGAGGCAGCAGCATCCGTGATTTTTTTCCCTGTGATACTGTAGAAAGCCCAGGCTAACCCAGCAATAACCATCATTATTGCAGCATACAAGGAAGGGCGTTCTGCACCAGGAAGCAGCAATATGGCTATTCCAGCCAATGCTCCGAGTATTCCTGTTATTTTTAAAATTACGAGCTTTTCTCCCTGAGCTATCCCCCATACTGTCATGACGAGCTGAACGGTACCAAAGAGCAGCAGGGCACCAGCGCCGGTGCTGAGAGAAACATAGGCAATGGAGAATGAAAAAACATAGATACAAAGGAGCAGGGCATTTAACCACTTGAATTCTAATTTTCTGCTGTCAGATGTTATCGCAATAAATAAAAAAAGGGCAATTGCGCCACTTATCAACCGGAGGCTGCTGAATGAAATAGCATCAGCATGCATCCCCTTCAACGCGAGTCGGCAAAGTACGGAGTTGCCGGCAAATGCGACCATTGCGATGATGATTCTGATGAGCAAGATAACGTCCTTTAGTCGATACGATAATTAGTAAAAGATGCAGGTGTTGTCTTTAAAAACAGGTGTGTTGATTAACATAATTGCCAACATCTACGACTCTATTCGTGTTGGGATCGACATTAAGAACGACAAAACGCATTTGTGGGCAGAACAGCTCAGCACTTTTCTTGCTGCATTCAGTTTGTAGCCATCGATGCTCACCCTGTTCGGTTACAACCGTGTTCACGTTTCCGTATTCGCTGCACACAAAACCTTTTTCAGTTGCTCTTTGCCTTGCTCCCTCCAGGCTCAGACCAATAACATTCAGCTCATCGACCTCTTTGGCATGTGTGCTGTCGGAAACACGGGTTAATGTGCAGCTCGACAGCGTAGAGGTAGAAAGTAGTAATAATATGATACGTAAGAAGATGTTATCGTCTTTTAGGAACATGGACTGATGCCTTAAACAGATCGTTATGGTGATGATTTCACGACGCACTGCGCCGGGTCAAATACGGTCTTCCAGTCCTGTTTCATATCAACCACGGTCCAGCCATGCGATTTCGCCTGCGTTAATCCATCAACAAGTTTTCCGCTTGCGGGTGGGTGACTATCATAGGCGTATTCACGTGCGGCATCGGTATGATGGACCAGCAGTCCGAAGGTTTTCGCGTCCGGATTGGCGGCCGTGTACTGCAGCATGGCGAGATCGCCATCGCTATTGCCAAATGCGCCCACGGGGCGCTGCCCCATAAACAGGTGGATCGCCACGGGCTTGTTCGCCGCGTCATCATTGAAGGCTCCCGACATCGTCTTGGTGATTGTTGTCCCATCTCCGGATAACGCGAACTCGCCGAGCGCGAACGATCCGATCACCTGTTCTGGCGGAATACCATACATTTTTTGCGAGAGCACGCGCATGAAATCTATCCCGCCGCCGGAAACAATCCAGGTTTTAAAGCCATTCTCTCGTAGATAATCCAGCAACTGACGCATAGGTTGATATCCCATCTGGTCATACTGGCAGCCAAAACGTGGGTCTTTATGCGTTGAAACCCAGTTGGCAACCCGCTGAGTAAAGTCCTCCGTTGTCATGCCACTGTGCGTGAGCGATAGCAGGTGCATAAGCCCTTTTTCTCCTGAACCGACGACGCTTTTGAGGTCGTCTTTCAATACGGCCTGCACCAACGGATCGTTCGACCAATTGGGATTTTCTGGGGCAAGACGTTTAATCTCGTCCAGCGCGAACTGGATCTGAAACGTCATCGGCGCTTCCGGCCACAGTGTCCCGTCATTATCAAATACGACGTAGCGTTTATCAGTGGGAATAAACGTTGGACGATCGGGGTTGGTGGCATTCTGTACCCATTCTTCAATAGCGTGTTTGGCTGCCGTGTCATTCCATGCGGAGAGGGGCTCAGCCGCGGCGGTGCTGCAAAGGCCGCATAAAGCCAGTGTAATTAACGTACGCTTCATTGTGAGTTCCTGTTATCTGGGGTTTGTCCCGGTAACGAAATCGGCTGCCAGAATCGGCACCAGCGGTGAGATAAATAACGCGTGCTACGCAGCAATGTGCGGCGGAAAATAAACATAAGAACGAGTAAAGCGAGGCCGCCCGTCAGCAGCAGCACGGTCGACCAGGTGAAGGTGTCGCGGCTGCCTTTTAACACAGATTCTGCCCCAGCGGTGCGTGAAGCGGCAACGGTATATTTACTGCCGGGCAGTTCAGCGATTTGCCATTGCTGATGGGTTGTATCCCACCAACGTAATTTAATCGGCGGTAGTGTGATTTCTCCTGCATCAACCGGTAAATAGCGGAGTGTTTCCATGCGTTCAGCGCCTGTAATGTCACCGCGCCCCGACGTCAGCATACGGTTTTCAGGTGTCAACCGTTGGGTGTGCGTGCCGTTTATAGCATACAGCAGCTGTGGGATCTGAGCGGGCATCACATCGGTAGCGTTGGCTGTGACGACGCGTTCGATTACGTCACCGGCGCGCAGCGTTTTATCTTCACCACTGCGGTAAATATTGACCTTCTGGCTGAGCGAAAAGCTGGAAGCGGGCAGAAAACGGTCCGGTTGTTGGACTCCTGTCGGCCAGCTAACCGCCGTTTCCAGTGCAGGCAGTTTGACCGTAACGGGTGCTTGCCCGGATGCGGTTAATGTCATTTCGAAAGCCGGTAAATCCAGCTTACCCTGATCCCATGCAGTGATTTGGCGTTCCATGCGCACGCCGCTCCAGCTTGTACCGCCATCGTGACGGGTCAGCAATTGATTCGGTGACGTGCTGGTTAGAATATCGCCATTTTCTACTGGAAAATCGGCCCACTGCGGCGGCGGGTTAAACCAGGAATCTGTCCAGAACGTTACCGCTACCCGCACCGGCTGGCCAGGGACAACGTGTTCGGGGGCGATCAATTCGCGGGAGACCGTCATTGCCGCCTGGCAGGGAAGTACCGCCAGCAATAATAACCAGATAAGCTTCATTGGTCTTCTCCTGGCTGGGTTCGGTAGAGGCTTTCTAACAGCCCAGAAGGTGAAACCGCCAGATTTTCATACCACTGATTCACCTGTGGATTCCCTCCGGCAATGGGCTGAATATCCTTTTGTTCTGCCCCCTGGTGGGGCTTCAGGTCGTGCTTAATTTCATCGGGTTTGTAATCTTCTTCTTCTCCCTGAGCCGATTTATTTTCGCGCTCCTTTTGTCGCAGTTGCATGATGATTGCGGCGATTTTTGCGCGGTTACCCTGCGCCAGTTTCCAGTCCGGGCGCAGGCTTAATGCCCGATCATAGCTGTTCAACGCCTGTTGCCACTGTTTTTGCTGGGCGTAGCTATTGCCTGTCCAAAGCAGCGCTTCCGGGGTTTGTTCAGCCTGTCGGAACGCGGCGGTAGCGGCGGGATAATTTCCCTCCCGATACCATGCGATACCTTGCCGGAGTGGATCGTTAAAATGCTGGGCAGCGCGTACGTAATCCCCCCTGGAGAACGCACGCTGCCCCTGCACATCGGGGCTTACCCAGGCATCCAGCCAGGCGGCGTGGCCGGAAGGCTGCCAGAGCAGCAGCGGCGCGACCAACACCCAGCAAAAGAGCTGGCGTCGCCAGATTAACAGCAGGGCAAGTATTGGGATCGTTAGCATCCAGCCATCGTTCCGCCAGTGTAAATCGCTGCGGGCATTGATTTGCGCGGTGACACTTTGCTGGATGTGGCTCTGTACCACGGGCAGGTCTTCATCATCGGTGGTTACCAGCGTGACCGGAATTCCGTCGTCGCGCATCTGCTCGAAGCGCGAAACGTTCAACCGTGTATCCGTACCGCTGGCGGCATATTTCTCGGGCAGCACGCCCCCTTGCGCGGTTCCGGGCACCCAGATTTGTAGCGGCGTATTTTGTTCACCAAGCCATCTGGCGTCTTCCGCGCTTAAGGTATCGGTCACGAGGATAATGCTGCGCGGCGCGGCGGGCATATTGTGCATTGCCAGCGAGACCGCATGTTGTAATCCAGAACCTTCGCCAGAGGGTAATAGTGCAGGCGTTTGCGCATGCAGGAACAGCGAGTAAAAGGCCGTATCGACGGTAAGTGGAGTGGTAAGCCAGGCCCCGGCGTTATAGACCACCAGGCCAAAGCGTGTTCCCGGCATGCGTTCCATCAGCGACATGATTTTGGTCTGCATCCGCTGATGTCGGCTGGGAGGCAGGTCGCTGGCAAGCATCGCGGTATCCTGCTGCAAAATCACCATCACGTTGCTTTCTGGCGTCAGGGCGGCGGGAAGCTGACGCTGCCAGCTTGGGCCTGCGAGCGCGATAACACCAAGCATCACCAGCCACGGCAGCGCCCGACTAAGTTTACGTTGTCGCCCGACGATCAGCGCGTTTGCCAGCGACTTATCCATAATGCGTGACCAGGCGCTACGCCCGGCAGAGGGTAACCACCACAGCGCGATGGCAGGAATCAACAGCAGCAAACACCAGGGGTATAAAAAGTGAAAATCACTCATGCCATTCTCTCCCTGAGCGCGCGATAAATATTAAAAGCCAGCAATAAAACCAGTGCGGCAGCGAGAGGCCAGGCAAACAACGGTATTCGCCATGACCAGCCAATACTCTTCACCTGCACCGGCGTGATGGCGTCAATTTCTTGCCAGACCGCATCCAGCGACGCACCGCTGTTCTGCGCCGTCCATGCGCGCCCACCGGTGGTATGGGCGATATCCTGCAAAAGACCTAAATCCACTTTGTCATCGCCGCTGCTGTTGACGTCGCCAAAAGCGATGGTGTGGACCTGTACGTGATGGCTGGCCGCCAGCTGTGCGGCAAGGCGAGGTGTCAACTGCGAAGCTGTGTCGTTACCGTCGGTCAGAAGAATGGCCAATTTGCTGGCTTCATTATCACCGCTGGAATCTAACAGTTTCACCGTCACGCCCAACGCGTCGCCAATCGCCGTCTGTTGCCCCGCCATGCCTGGCGCAAGCTGATTGATACGGGTTTCCAGCGCCTGTTTATCCTCACTGACGGGCGCAAATGGCCAGGCGCTGTTAGCAAAGATCACCAGACCAATACGATCTGATTTGCGGGCGGCCACGAATTTTTTAACCGATTCCTGCACCGCCTGTAGCCGGGTAATGCCCCCCGCAACATCGTTTTTTTCCATTGATCCAGAAACGTCCAGAATCAGCATGATGTTGCGCATTGGTTTTTCAATATGTTGTGGCGGAGTCAGCAATTCCGGGCGGGCAAGCGCGCAGACCAGCAGCGCCCAGACCAGCCAGAACAGCCCGGTCGATAACTTTCCGCTGTGGGCAGGCTGGCTATTGAGCTGGAGTTCATTGATCAGCCCGGGCAAAAAAGGGACCCGAACATACTCTTTAAGAGAGCGCTCTTTGGCCATCACAAAGCGGCCTACCAACGGTAGGATAAGTAGCAGCCAGGCCCATGGCCAGGCGAACGCCAGGCGTGAGAAGTATTCAGACATGGGGTAGTCCTTCAAGCCAGGTGCGAAGCTGCACACGCAGCCGCGCGGTGTCGGCATCACTCAACTGGTTGTCTGGCTGACAGTATCGTTCGCAAAGACGCTGACGCAGCGCATTATCCAGTGGGACGGACGGGAGCCATTGGGCAGGGTCCAGCGCACCGCTAACCTGTTCACGCGGCTGATGCACCAGCAAAATACGTTTCATCAGCAGCAGCCAGCTGTCCACCGTTTGCGGTTGAGTGAGGGCAGTCAGGGCCTGACGACGCCACAGATTACGGCGCCATCTGGCGACGCGAAAGATGAGAAAAACCAGTATCACGAGAAGCACGACGCCGCCCAGAGCGAACCATCCCGGCGGCAGGGGAAACCATGACGGTGAATCGGGGAGAACCGGTTCCGCCAATTCGGGTACCGTAAATCCTTTCTCCAGCATCTAAACCCCTTTTTGTAGCTGTCTGAGCAGATCCCCGGCGACAACAATCTGCTTCACCTGGACGCCAAGCCGCGTGAGGCGCGACGCCTGTGCCGAAAGCCGCGCTGTAATACTCTGTTTGATGCCGTCCTGTAGTGCAGGCGAAAGTGAAAATGCCGCCTCTTGCCCTTCATAACGGGCCGCCAGTCGCCCGTGAGCAGGCAGGCGCAAATGCAGATCGTCGAGCATCACGAACGCGCTCACTTCTCCCCGACGGCGCAGGGCCGCCAGCAGTGCATCGCATTCACTATCCATATCGTGAAAGTCGCTGATTAACGCGACCCAGCAGCCGGTTGGAATCAACGGCAGGCTGTGGCGCAGGATGGCTGCCAGCGTGAGCGGATGGGGGGCTTCATGCGGATAGTTGTCCGCCACGGCGTGGTTGTACTGCACTAAATCGTCGAGAAATGCAGGGAGTGAAGCGTTTGGCGCACGGCATTTGCGCAGGGAAAAGTCCTGGTCACCAAAGACGATACCGCCTAAACGATCGCCGTCGTGCCAGCTACGCCAGGCCAGCAGCCCGGCGGTTTTAGCCGCAGCGACGGATTTTGTCTGCACGCGCGTCGAAAAAAACATATCCCGCCGCTGGTCGACCAACAAGAACACGGGACGTTCTTTCTCTTCGTTATACAGGCGAATCCACGGCGTACGCATGCGCGCGGTGGCCTGCCAGTCAATCAGCCGGACGTCGTCGCCGGGCTGATAGCGACGTAGGCTGTCAAAGTTCAGTCCGCGACCTTGCTGTCGTGATGTGCGCTCTCCGCCAAGTGCGCCTGGTGGGATCTGCCCTGGCGGATTGGCAATGGCTCGCGCATCGCCAGCGAGCTTCAGCAGCGTATCGCGGTCAACGCGAACGGCACTGTTCATCACGCTACCACGGCATCAAGGAGCATCCGTACGGCATCATCCGGCGTGCAGTTGTCGGCGCTGGCCTGGTAGCTGAGCATCAGGCGGTGGCGCAACACGGCCGGGGCTATCTTTTTAATGTCTACTGGCAGCACCGCATCCCGACCTTCCAGCCAGGCCTGCGCGCGACCGCAGCGCTCCAGCGCCAGGGTGCCGCGGGGACTAATGCCAAAGGTCAGGTACCCGGCCAGCGTATCGCTCACCGACTGCGGATGGCGGCTTAAGTCCACCAGATTGACGATATAGTTTTCGACAGTAGAGGAAACATGAACGGCGGAAATAGCCTGCCAACATTCGGCAATTTCTTGTTGGCTAAGCATCAGCGCATCGGGTTGTTCAGGTGCGGCCGGTGTGACGTTCGTCAATTGTTGGTACTTTTGCTGCTGTTCTCTGCGCACCAGTTGCATCACTTTCTGTTCGTTTTCTTTAGACGGGTAATGCACCAGCACCTTCATCAAAAAACGGTCCAGTTGGGCTTCCGGCAGCGGCCAGGTTCCTTCCTGATCCACCGGGTTTTGCGTGGCAAGGACCATAAAAACACCGGGCAGAGGCCAACTGTTGCCCGCCACCGTTACGTGACGTTCTTCCATGGCTTCCAGCAGAGCGGACTGCACGCGCGCCGAGGCGCGGTTAATTTCATCGGCGAGAATGATATTGCCGAACACCGGGCCAGGGCGGAAGCGGAACTGATCCTCTTCGCGGGAAGCGTTTTGCTGATAGATTTCGCTGCCGGTGATGTCTGAAGGCAGAAGATCCGGCGTGAACTGAATACGGCGGTAATCCCCCTCAACGTGGCGCGCAAGCTCACGCACAGCGCGAGTTTTCGCCAGACCCGGTAGGCCTTCCAGCAGAACGTGTCCATCACAAAGCAGGGCGATGATCAGCATGCGCACCAGCTCTTCCTGACCGAGAACCTGCTCATTCATGCGTTGTTCAAGCTGTAATAATTTTTCTCGATTTATCATCGGCGTAGCCCTGCAAAATCACGTTTAAGTAAGGTTGTGATGCCCACCAGAATCGGCTCGGCATAGTTAAAAAAGGCTTTAATGCCCGGGCAAAGGTAGTTCAACCCCAGCTCGCCGTCCGGTGCGCGTACAATGCGGTTTTTCGGGCATTCGCCCCAGCACAGCTTCAGATAAGGGCAGGTTTTGCAGTAATTGGGTAGCGTGTCGCGTTTGCCCATGCCGAAGGCTTTTTGCCGTTCGGAAAAAGCCAGGTGTGAAAGCTGGGCATGTTCAATATTGCCGATCTGGTACTCGGGATAGACGTAGTGATCGCAGGAAAAAATATCGCCGTTTTTCTCGATCGCCAGCCCTTTACCGCAGAACTCTGAATGGGTACAGATTTGAGCAGGCATTCCCATCGTCTGCGCGACCGCCGTTTCGAACAGATTGACCTGTACGCGGCCCAGATCGTTATTAACCCACTCTTCAAACACGGCAATCAGAAATGTGCCCCAGTCCTCCGGGTCAACTGACCAGTTGGTGACGATCGAATCGAGATCGCCAGGGCGCGCGCGGCGGCTACCGGTTAACGGGATGCTTTCGTCCTGCCAGAACTGTGGTGCGGTTTGCTTGAAATCGACCGGTTCGACGCACGGGTTAAACTGTACGTAGGTTGCGCCCAGTTCACGGGTGACGAAGCGGTATACTTCCAACGGAAAGCGGGCATTGGTGCGGTTTACCGTGACCAGGGCGTTAAATGGGACGCCGTGACGCTTGAGGGCCTCAACGCCCGCCATCACTTTGTCGAATGTCGGTTTGCCGCTACGGGTGACACGGTAGCGGTCATGCAGTTCTCGTGGGCCATCAATTGACAGCCCCACCAGAAATTGATGTTCTTTAAGAAATTCAGCCCATTTGTCGTTCAACAACACGCCATTAGTTTGTAAATCGTTCTCGACGCGCTGGCCGGGCTTCTGGTACAGCTTCTGAAATTTGACTACTTTCTGGAAGAATTCCAACCCCATCAATGTGGGTTCGCCACCTTGCCAGGAAAAGACCACCTGGTCGCCGTCCTGGCCATCAATGTATTGACGAATGAAATTCTCTAGCACCTCATCGCTCATGCCAGTATGTCTGTCCTGATGCAGCAGCTCTTCTTTGTGCAGGTAAAAACAGTAGGAACAGTCAAGGTTACAGGTCGAGCCGGTGGGCTTGGCCATCACATGAAAGCGGCGCTTGTATTCTGGCCCTTTGCCGTCATATTTTTCCGCCGACGGAAGCGCTTTAACCGGTAGTGTGGTGCTGTACTTCATATAGCAGACCCCTAACAAGAAAACGTCACTACTCTTCAAAAAACGGGCAGGCTGTCTGAACAGCCT
>NZ_SZWU01000060.1:371893-382500 GCF_005280935.1 Citrobacter sp. wls757
AGGTTATTTATTGATATTAGAGCCTTGTTCCAGCATCGCCGAAGCGTCGGAAATGGTGAACGAACCCGGTTTCTGACGCGGTGGGAACTCTTTGAAGGTTTCCAGCATCTCTTTCGCGTATTTCTGCGCGCCGCCCATAAGGAACAGACGGTCGTAGAACCAGGAGTTGTAGCCCATACCGTCGCTGCCTTTCTCCAGCGGATCGACCTCAAGGTCAAAGATCAACGGCGTACGCAGCTTGGTGAACGGGTATTTCCACAGATCCAGACCGGTATGTTCCTGAATCATAAAGTGAACTTTCCAACGCTCGTAGCGCATAGCCAGCAGATCGCCGTCATCGCTCCAGTAGAAGAATTCTTTACGCTGATTCGGGCCTTTGCCCTGGAGGTAGTCGAGCTGGTTGTAGCCATCCAGGTGCACCTTGTAGGTAATGGACGGCGTTTTGTAGCCTTTTAACAGCTCGTTTTTAATGTTGGCATCACCGGCAGCGGCGATCAGGGTTGGGAACCAGTCATTACTGCCGAAAATACCGTCAACGATGGTGCCTGGCTTGACGTGGCCCGGCCAACGAATCATCGCCGGTACGCGGAAACCGCCTTCCCAGCCGGTGTTCTTCTCGCCGCGGAACGGCGTTTCGCCCGCATCTGGCCAGGTGGCCGTCATTGGGCCGTTATCGGTGGTATAGACGAGGATCGTATTGTCTTCGATGCCGAGATCTTTAATCTTCTGCAGCACTTCACCAATCATCTTGTCATGTTCCACCATGCCGTCGGCGTAGGTTCCAAGGCCCGTAGCACCAATGCTCCCGTCTTTCAGGTGCGTTTTGTTATGCATACGGGTGGTATTGAACCAGGTGAAGAATGGCTTACCGGCTTTAACCTGACGTTCCATGAAGTCGTTGTTGGCAGCGAGCGTTTCTTCGTCCACGGTTTTCATACGCTGGACGGTAAGCGGACCGGTATCTTCAATCTTGCCATCGGCGGTGCTCTTAATGACGCCACGTGGGCCAAACTCTTTGCGGAAGGCCGGATCTTTCGGGTAGTCCGGGTTCTCCGGTTCTTCTTCGGCGTTCAGGTGGTAAAGGTTACCCATGAACTCATCGAATCCGTGCGCGGTTGGCAGGAATTCATCGCGATCACCGAGGTGGTTTTTACCAAACTGGCCAGTAGCGTAGCCCAGTTGCTTCAGGATGTTCGCAATGGTCGGATCTTCTTTTTGCAGACCCTGCGGCGCACCCGGCATCCCCACCTTACTCATCCCGGTACGGAACGGCATTTGTCCGGTAATGAATGAAGAACGGCCAGCGGTCGAGCTTTGCTCAGCGTAGTAGGAGGTGAACTTGGCACCTTCGGCAGCGATGCTGTCGATATTTGGGGTTTTATATCCCATGGTGCCCTGATTGTAGGTACTCAGGTTCCAGTAGCCAATGTCATCGCCAAATATAACGACAATATTTGGTTTAGATGAGTCTTGCTTTGGCGCATTTTCCGGTGCGGTAGATGTCGCCGGTGCAGCATGAACAGTGGACACAGCGCCAGCTGCTAACGTTAGCACACTGGCAATCATCGTCCTTCTAAAAGGGACACTTTTATGCATGGTGGGGAACTCCGTTCATTAGAAAAGCCTTTTGAGTATAGACACGAAAAAAATCCTCCAAATTTTTTCTAATGGAGGTTAATTACTTTCACAAGATAACTATTCGAGAATTCCTGCAAAAATATGAATAATGCAGGGCATATCTTTCGCATCGTGATTAATTTAATGCAGCTTAATTAAGGCGGAGGGGTTATTCCATCTGGAAGTTATTTAATAATAAATTATGGAAGAAGTTATCATTATTGGATTTCAACATAATGCCGAATCGATTCAATACACACTGGCAGTTAATTTTACGCACCAGGACGCTATGCAAGCCACGCGGATACATAGCTGCCAAATGCTCTATTCAGGTCAAAGAGGTGCTATTTCTTTACGAGTGGATACGCTGACTGACCCCGTAGGGAAACGTTATTTACCTTTTTATCAGAGGGGATAATCGAACGCTTATATTTAGTGATGAGGAAAAGAACCTTTGAAAGGCAATGTCATCTTTCACATGAAATGAAGATCTCTTTATCACTAACATTGCGTAAGTGAAAGGCTGGTCTATGCTAAAAAAAGCAATCAAATTTGCGTTGGCTTTTTGAATAATAACGATAATTCTCGCGTTTTCGGTGGCGAATATGAACAGGATTGTGATCGCTTTTTTAATGTGCTTTCTTTCCTCTTTGGTTGTTAACACATATGCGGCGGAACCTCGTCAGGAGCCCACCGAAAAGGAACGCGCGCGAACGGTTTATATTTTTCATCAACCGATTGTCATGCTCCAGGCGAAATTCGGCCTTACCACGCCAGAAGAGCGGGTGCTGCGCATCCGCAATACGCTACGAAATTTCACTGAAGCCGATGTTCGCGAACCGCTACAGGTTGTATCGGTCACGCGTTATAACCAGCCGGGAAGGCTTATCGTGATGAACGGTAAACCGGTGATGTTGCTGACACAAGGCGATCTCGACGAAGGAGACGATCTTACGCTCGACCAGGCGGCGCAGCGCGTACTGGCGCGCATGGAGGCGCAGCGGTCTGCATTGAGCGATCAGTATAACAGCGGCTGGCTGGCGCTGTCGGCGGTGAAAACGGTGGCTGGTCTGGTGGGACTGGTGCTGTTTTGGTTCGGTGCATACCGTTCCTGGCGTTGGGTCAGACGCGTTTATCGTCGTCGCATTTTTGAGAACAAAAGCTGTATCCCCCAGAGTTGGCGGCGTTTTATCGGCGCTATCGAGACACGCCTGTACGCACTGTTGATGATCCTGCTGGGTATCGTTGCACTTTACGTTTGGCTGAGTTGGGTCTTTAGCCTGTTTCCCTGGACGCGCGTCTGGGGAGAGTCCCTTGGTGACTGGTCTGTACGCGTAGTGCGTGATATTGCATTGTCGATTGTCTCAGCGTTACCTGGCTTGATGATCGTCCTGATCATTTTTCTCATCACGGCGTTCATCCTGAAGTTGCTTAAGGTGGTTCTCAACCAGGTGGAGGCAGGGCGTTTGCAGTTGCCTGGAATTCATCCAGAAACCGTGGGCGCAACCCGTAAGTTAATCTCTGTAGTGGTGTGGCTCTTTGCGCTATCTGCAGCCTATCCCTTTTTGCCCGGTGCCAATTCACTGGCGTTTAAAGGTATCAGCGTTTTCTTTGGCCTGATGCTCACGCTGGGGTCGGCCGGGGTGATGAACCACGCAATGAGCGGACTGGTTTTGATCTATTCGCGCGCGCTGCGCAAAGGCGACATGATTCGGGTAGCGGACAACGAGGGGTTGGTAAGCGAAATTGGCATGCTCGCGACCAAAATTATTACTCGTGAAAATTACGTGGTCACAGTGCCAAATGCGGTAGTGGTTAGTGGAAAAATTACTAACCTTAGCGCGCAAAGCACCAACGGCGGCGTCAACCTGACGGTCGGCGTTACCATTGGCTACGACACGCCCTGGCGCCAGGTCCACGCAATGCTGGAGTTGGCAGCCAAGCGGGCCAAAGGAATCGATCTTTCACAGCCGCCGTTGGTGCGTCAGCTGAGTCTGATGGACTGGTATATTTCCTATGAATTGCAGGTGCGCCTGCTGCCGGATGTATCACTGGCAGATGCCCGTAATGAACTGCACAGCAATATTCAGGACGTCTTCAACGAATTTAACGTGCAGATTATGTCTCCGAATTTTGTGCTACAGCCAGAAAACAGCGTGATGGTGGCCAAAGAGAATTGGTATACCGCACCAGCAACACCGCCAGAAGGCGGGAAATAATGCGTTGGCTTTTTCTGCTAATTCCTCTGCTGTGCTGGCGCGCTATGGCGACAGGGCTTATTGATCCTGAAGACGGCATGGTGGACATGAGCCGTTATTTACAAGAAAACCCGTACGGTTTTCTACCGATTCCGCTGGTTATTACCGAACCGGCCGTTGGTTATGGCGGCGGCCTGTTCGGTCTGTTTCTGCATGGCAAGGGACGACAGGTTGATGGGCAGTTTATTCCTCCGGCCATGAGCGCGTTTGGCGGTGGCGGAACGCAAAACGGTACCTGGTTTGTAGGTGGGGGGCATCGCCACACCTGGCAGGATGACCACATTCGCTATCTGGTTGCAGGAGGCTATGCCGATGTCAATCTGGATATATATTCCGGTGACGTATTTGGCTTTGGCAATAACCGGGCTGTGGAAACCGAAACTCGCGGTTATGGCGGTATGCAAAAGCTTCTCTTTCGCGCAGGGGATTCTCCCGTTTTTCTGGGAGCATCACAGTTCTGGGCAAAGATGGATATCTCTGCCCGCAATAATCCGCTCGTCAACCAGGTATGGCGGCAGCTATTGGGTGAAAGCAGCATCACCTCTGCATTGGGGTTGGTAGCGGAATACGACACAACTGATAACTTCTTTTGGCCCGGACGCGGGCTTTCTCTTAGCGGCGAGTATCAATTCTACGGTCACTATCTTGGGGGCGACTATCGCTACGACCTGCTGACGCTCGAAGGCAAGTTTTTCCTGCCACTGAACGCCGACTGGACGCTTTCACTTGCAGGGGACTATCAAACGCTGTCGCAGCAGGATAAACATCTGCCACCGATGGCGCGCCCTTATATCGAACTTCGTGGTATCTCTCGCTATCGCTATCAGGGGGATGACGTGAGTACCGTTCAGACGCAGTTAGCCTGGCAAATGTCGTCGCGTTGGATTGTTTTGGGTTTTGTCGGTGCTGGAAGTGCGGCAGACAGTACATCAGAGCTTTACCGTAGCGCAGAAGTGGCCTGGGGCAGCGGTATTCGATATTTGATTGCGCGCGAATACGGACTGCGTACCGGTGTAGATGTCGCTTTTAGCGATAACGAACAAGCAGTTTATTTTAATGTTGGCTCTGGCCTGTAGGGATGAGCGGAATGAATGAGGACAAATAATGAAATGGTTCCACGCGGTTGTTCCGTTGCTGTGGGTTTCCGGCGTGGCCAGCGCAACTGAAACTGATGCCAGCACGTTTCCGATTTGGGGCGAGGAGGCCAGGGCGCGGGGATATGCCATTCCGCTACCGTTTGGCATCAACCTGAGCTATATGAACATGCGGCAAAATATTGATGTCAATAGCATCAGTTTTTCCGGACTGGCGCTTGGCAATCACCCGATTCCTGTCGATATGTTCAATATTGATGCCGGCCATACGCGTGAACAGAGCAAAACTGAAAACCTACGTCTGGACATGTGGGTCTTCCCGTTTTTGAACATTTACGGGCTGGTAGGGCACACACGCGGATCGTCGGTCTCGAATGTTTCAGTAGATGCAGACCCTTCGCGCTACACCGGTGTTGACCGCATTATCGCATCATCTGTGCATCAGCTTTATCAGAGCGGTGAGCTACAGGATATTGATTTTGTTCTCGATTTTAAAGGCACAACCTGGGGAACCGGTATTACTTTGGCAGGAGGATACGAAAACTGGTTTGCCCTGGTGGATACCAACTATACCCGTACTGATTTTGACATTCTGGATGGCAAAATTTCAGCCCTTACCGTGTCTCCCCGTGTTGGATATCGCTTTAAATTTCAGGGGCCGGTGGGCGAATCGCATCTGAGCGTCTGGGTGGGGAGTATGTACCAGAACGTGCAGCAGGAGTTCAGGGGTAGCCTCTCCGATCTGCATATGCCCGCTGAGCTTCAGCCACTGATCCAGGCCGTAAACCAGGATGGCAACGGGCGATTTGATGTTAAACAGAATCTGACCTCTCCGTGGAACATGCTGCTGGGGACTCAGTTTGAAATGACGCCACAATTTAACGTCCTGACGGAGTTTGGATTTAACGAACGCAATAGCTTCTTTATTGCCGGTGAATATCGCTTCTGATGAACGGTTATCGCGTCATGTTGACATCGCTATTGGCTCTGACGACCTGGTCTGCGGAGGCGTTAACATTGGATCAACCCTCAATTGACGCTTTCCTCGGGAAGCTGGGTGCGGATAACCAGTACGATCCGGCAAAAGGGGTGAACTGGAGCGTGTTGCCGGGGCCATTTTACACTCCAGAGCTGAAGCTGGGTCTTGGCATGGCGGTGGCGGGGATCTACCGGGTGGATGCGGCAGATAAAACAACTCAGAACTCCTCTGTTTCCTTGACGGGTTATGTCAGTGCCAGCGGGGCGTTGGGAATGGGGATCAGCAGTTATACCTTTTTTACCGACGACCGTTGGCGATTGTTTGTGGACGGCTCAGTGAACAAAGTGCCAACGGGTTTTTGGGGCATTGGCTACGACGCAGCCCAGGGTAATGAACAGGATTACACCAACAACTCCGTGAGTTTGCATCCTGTATTGATGCGAGAAATCGCTGAACGCGTTTATCTCGGCGCGGGTTGGGATTTTTCTTCTATGCAGGCGGACGTTGACGATCCGCATCAGGGGGACGTGTTCAGCCTAAATAATGCGCAGACATCGCCGTTATCGTCTGGACCCAGTGTAAGTCTGAGTTACGACACACGTGACGTTGTCACGCGCCCGCAGCATGGACACTATTTTAAGCTGGAGTACACCTGGTTTGATCCGTCTTTTGGTTCAGATACTCATTTTACGGCAGCACAGGTTCAATACGATCGTTACCTTTTACTTGATGACAGGACTGTGCTGGCGTTCGATTTATGGGGACGTTTCACTCGTGGAGACGTGCCGTGGGATCGTTTATCAATGGCCGGAGATGACCGCCGTCTGCGGGGGTATTACCAGGGGCGTTATCGGGATAAGGATGTGGTAAGTGGGCAGGTGGAATATCGAAAAAAACTCAACTGGCGACATGGTTACGTGTTGTGGTTGGGCGCAGGAGCTTTAGGCAGAAACATTGACGATATGGGACATCATCCGATCTTACCTAATGCGGGTGTCGGTTATCGCTTTGAAGTGAAGCCCGCCATGAATATCCGCCTGGATTTAGGTTTTGGGAGAGAGAGTGCAGGATTCTATTTTCAAATTGCGGAGGCATTCTGAATGGCTAAAGGATTTCTGTTTTTACTGCTGATAGCCGGATTTGCCTGCGCGGAAGTTCCTGGCCTCACTCTTAAACAAGCGCATAAGGCATATCCCGTTGTCGGCCATTTAGCACCGCCGGAGTCACTACGCCCATGCTGCGCGTTTGGCTATGATCTTCATGTCAGGGCGATAGGTGTGCCGATCCCTGTCTACCAGATTGGCAATGTATTAACGTTAGATTCACTGGGGCGTCATCACTATAACGATAGTGCGTTGGGGGCCGTGAAAAATATCGTTGGACTGAGTGAGGAAAAAAACGGACTGCTTTATACCCACCGTGGGGGTTTTATCGACATAGCGCACGTTCGCGATACGGCGGATAACACCTTTTACCTCTTTTCTCGTATTTATCCAAAACTTGGTCAACAGTGGCGTTTTTTTTACAGCGAAGAATTGGGCGTCAGACGGATACAGCTACACGGTTTCACACCTCCTGCAGCAATGGCGCAGCGTTACACATTGGCCGCCTGGTTGGCGGGGAATCTGGCCTTTGAACTGGCTCAATGGCACGAAATTGCACAGTGGTATGGATTCGAGTCTGTTCCCGGTTTTTCTGAGCAGATTTCTGCATTTTCCCCGGAAGATCTCTATTCAAATCTACTGGGTGCTCGTATCGCCATCAACGTGATTTTACAGGGCAGGGTGGAATCCATTGCGGCCTACAACGCGGCGGTGGATCGCGAACTGCAGCGGGTTTTACTGCAACTTGGCGTCGCAACCCGGACTGAAACTGAGCGTAAGTTTCGCGAATTGGACGGTGACTGGTGGAACAGTAAACGTAGGGTTCCAGATAAATTTCTGGTGTTAAAGCGTAACTATAATCTTGAGCATAACCGGTTACCAACCCCAGTTTCGTACGAGAACGCCACGCCACTGCAACTGACTTTTCCTGCCGTGATCGAAGGATATCGGCTTGCGCGCCTGGGCGAGTTACAAATTTACCCGGGCACTTCCATGCAATCGCTTCCGCGACCGAAAACTTATTACGCACCAGATAGTTTTCAGTCCCTGGCTGACACAGCGAGTGAAGCAGACAAAATTCAGCTCGAACGTATGCACAAGTCGCGCTTTTAATCCGGTGCTTTTGCCTGACAATTTAAATGCTGCGAGCTACGCTTTTACAGACGCTAACTACTTCAATAATGAAGAAATTCTGCAGGTGGCATATGAAAAAATTGACCTTGATTTATCTTAGTCTTTTTTGTTCGCCGTTAGCACAAGCTAGCGCACTCTATTTTTATGAAATAGGCACCGAAGATACGGCTTTGGCAGGGGCGGGGCAGGCAGCGCGTGCGCAGGATGCCTCCACCATCGTGACTAACCCCGCAGGAATGACGCGACTTCCGGATCATATGTTCACCGGTGGATTACAGGCAATGGATGGTGATGTGTCCTACACCCTTGAAGACGAGACGGGGCGTAAAAGCCCCGGTGACATCATGCGCTTCTTTCCAAATGCCAGCGCATTCTATGCCCAGAAGGTGAATGACGATCTTTATGCTGGTATTGGGCTATACGGGAATTACGGTCTGGGGATCGATTTTGGCAATTGGTCCGGCGACCGGCTGATTAAGAAAAGCACCATGGTTGCGATGACGCTCAGTCCATCGCTGGCTTATAAGCTTAGTGACAGGGTTTCCGTTGGGGGCTCTGTTAACGTCAATTACGGTTTTCTGTCACTCACTCGAAATGTTGATGGCAACGATGAAAAAGAAAAGGATCATGACTGGGCGATGAGCTATCGTCTGGGATTATTGATGGAACTGACCAATCAAACCCGGGCCGGTATCGCCTGGACCAGCAAAACTGAGTACGATTTTGATATTGACGGCAAAGCGCGTTTCCCGAACTTACCGAACGTGGAATACGATTTGCCTATTTCTGCGCAGGTACATGCTCCACAGCAGATTATGTTAAGTCTGGTTCATGACATTAATAAACAGTGGTCAGTGATGGGCGATCTTGGCTGGCAGGACTGGAGTCAGTTCGGCGCGCCGCAAATAACGGTGGTCGGGCAAGAAGTTGATAAGTCCAGTCGTCTTAAGGATTCGTGGCATACAGCTTTAGGTGTGCAATTTCGACCTACGGAACAATGGCGTTTGAATGCGGGCGTAGCTTTTGATAGTACAGTCTATAATTCGCAAAGCGATGTGGCGCTGACGTTGCCGACCGGTGATGAATGGCGATTTGCTACCGGAGCGCAATATCAAATTACACCACAAAGCAATATCGGTGCTGCTGTGTCGTATCTGCATATGCAGTCGTCCCACGTACAGTCACCATCAATTTATCAGGGGAGTTACGATAATCCGTATCTGTGGTTTGCCAGTGTGAACTACAGTTATCAGTTTTAATGTTCAGTGAAGTGAGAGTCGCGGTGGAATTGTAGAAGACATAAAACAGCTATTTGCATAACCAGCTGTAGTCGAGAGCCATCATCCAGAACTGTTAGCGCTGTTGAGGCAACTGTGCTTGAAAGGGTTTTGAGGCGTCATTATTGAGCAGCACAAGGATGACCATAAAACATCAGATTCAGCCTTTATCTACGTTAGTGCGCATAATGTATATTATGTTAAATGAAATTTGATACGTACTCAGTTAAGTCCCCATGTGGCCCACGTTTGGCCATTGACCTCCTCTGCTCATTACAATCATGAAAGCCTGAGGAACAGAGTTCGCTCCTGCAGTTGAGATGCTTTGAATCCGTGGTGAAGATAAAAACGTTTAGCTTCGTCTGTGAGCGCATGCACCATAACGGCACGCACGCCAATATTTTCTGCCACTTTGTAACACCGCAGTACCGCATCGTGAAGCAGATCGGCCCCTAACCCTTTTCCACGAACAGAAAGATCTACGGCCAATCTGGCAAGGATAATTATGGGGATTGGATCTGGCATGTTACGCCGAAGATTGCCTGTTGCTTCTGTGTGGTTGACGCTACCAGTGGCCAGTGAATAAAAGCCAGCGACTTGTCGCGTGTCTGTTTTGCAGACAACAAACGTCCTGGCTGCGCCGAGAGCCTGATTTTTTAGCCCTTTTTGCTTTAACCAATCATCGAGAACAATTTCTCCGCTGACAAATTCCGCCAATTGATGAATGTGAGTTAGCGGCTCTGGTGCGGTTACAAATCCCACTGTGGTTTCCTTGCCAGTAGCTTCCTGATAGCGGGATCTTCGGCAACCGGAGCATCAAGCATCTCGATAAACTCAGCGTATTGTTCATCATTAAAATTAAACACTCGGCGTTCGAGAATGACGTTCTCTGCCGCCTGGCAGGCCATTTCCAGAATAAAGTCTGTACGCGATTTATGTAGAATCTCTGCGGCCGCATCAATAAGCGCGCGTTGGGATTCTTTAGCTCTAAGGTTGAGCTGGACATCTGATTTCATTATTAAGCCTCTTGTATAGCAATTGCTTTACAAGCATACCATAAGGCTTATGTATAGCAACTGCTATACAGCATCGTTCAACTCAATACTCTGATAAGCAACAATATAAAACCCGCCAGTGCTGGCGGG
>NZ_SZWU01000060.1:382544-396468 GCF_005280935.1 Citrobacter sp. wls757
TCTCTAAAGTTAAGGCGTTACCATGTTAAACCAGAAATCAAAGCTATCTAAATACCCGAGGAACTCATCAAGCTTGGCATGATTGCCGGAAATTTGTACATCACCCTTCTCTTCTGCCTGTTTCAGCGATTCTTCCTTGAGAATAATTTTGTTCAACGTTGCACGGTTAAGCGTAATGGAGGCATCAGCGTTGCTGGCCTGTGCATCAGCGCTATGGTTAAGAACACCGTTTTCCAGTTCCAGTTTGTATTTACCGCCGTCAGCACCTAAATCGACGTTGAAGACTGCCTGCGCATTTGCTGCTTTTTCTCCGTTAATATGTACCGCGAGATAATCAAAGAACATCTCAGGTGACATGGCCTTAACGGTATCCGGGCTGGCGGTATTTGGTGTCGCGCCTTTTACCACACCGTTGCGTAATTCTTGTGCACCAGTCAGATAAAAATTACGCCACGGACCGGACTCAGCCTGGTAACCCATTTGCTCAAGGGCATCTGCTTCCAGATTACGGGCTTCTTTATTGCTCGGATCAGCAAAGACGATATTGTTAGTGACTTGCGCCACCCAACGGTAATTGCCCTGGGCGTAATCAGTTTTCGCTTTTTGCATGATTGCATCGGCGCCGCCCATATAATCGACATATTTCTTCGCGGCATCAACGGGCGGTAATTCATTCAGTGTTGCCGGATTACCGTTGAACCAGCCGAGGTAAAAGACATACGTTGCTTTTACATCATGGCTGACAGAACCATAGTATCCACGGCTGGCCCATGATTTTTCCAGGCCAGACGGCAGTTTGAAGTTAGCGGCGATTTCGTCACGGGTCAGCCCCTGGTTAACCATGCGCAGCGTCTGATCGTTGATGTAACGGTACATATCACGCTGACTTTTCATTAACTTCACCACATTTTCATTACCCCAGGTCGGCCAGTGATGCTGAGCAATAATAATGTTTGCCTTTCCACCCCAGCGGCCAATAACGTCATTGATATATTTTGACCATGCCAGCGGATCGCGGATCTTCGCGCCACGTAATGAATAAGTGTTATGCAGCGTATGGGTGACATCCTCTGCAGCTTCGATCATTCCCTTCTCTTCTACATACCACAGCATTTCAGAAGGTGCTTCCGATCCCGGCGCCATCATGAAGTCATAGGTTAGACCGTCGATAACTTCTTTCTGCCCGGTGTGGGTAATATAGTTAGTGGGTTCAATCAGCGTCACCGTACCGGCGGAGGTTGTCGTCCCCAGACCCGCACCGACCTGACCTTTTGCATCCGGTTTAAGCAGATTGCCGTACATATAACTGGCTCGGCGACTCATGGCGTTACCTGCCATAATATTTTCAGATACAGCTTCCTTCATAAAACCAGCCGGTGCATATACCTTCACTTTACCGGATTTCACATCCGCTTCATCAATCACGCCGCGGACGCCACCGTAGTGGTCAACATGGCTGTGCGTATAAATGACGGCAACAACGGGTCTTTTACCGCGATTCTTATAATAAAGGTCCATTCCCACTTTCGCGGTTTCTGCCGATACCAGCGGATCAATGACCGTAATACCCTCTTTCCCTTCCATAATTGTCATATTCGAGAGATCAAGATTACGGATTTGATACACGCCATCGGTGACCTGGAACAAGCCGCCAATATTGATCAACTGCGACTGACGCCACAGGCTTGGATTAACCGTGTCGGGGGCTTTTTCGCCCTCTTTGATAAAGGCATATTGCTGAGGGTCCCAGACAACATTTCCCTGCTTACCTTTAATCAATTCACTGGGAAGCGGAGCAATAAAACCTTTATGTGCGTTTATAAAATCGGTTTTATCAGTGAATGGCAATTGACCATATAAGGCGTCATTCGCACTTTTGGTCTGAGCAGTCGCATCTTTTGCCCCTTCCTGTGCCAATACAGGTAGTGATATTAATGATGTTGAACACACACCAGCTAAAGCCAGATAACTTACTAGTTTATTAAGTTTCATAAATCCTCGCTAATAATATATTATCAAGAAGAAAGAAACCCTGCTGCTCTGATTGTTGAGAAGCTTCCGTAATACTGTATTTATCAGGTTTCTATGATCTAATGCTCGTAGGCTAACATGGTCTTATGAAACAATGTAATGCAATGACATTTATTTTTAAATTTCCTTTTGTTTTTATTTAAACAAAATAGCTGTAGACACCTGACTGTATAAAAAGATAATGGCTGGCATCCATTGCCTTTAGAACACTATATATGCGCACTCTCTATCTACTTCTCATCACTGGGATACTTTCTGGCTGTAATACTTCTCCCCCAGAGAAAGTTGTTAAAATCAATAAAATGGTGATCCCTGTTGTTCAGGCACAACCCGAGTCAAAATCAAGTAGTGACTCGGCATCCCTGTCCTTATACCAGGATAATAAACAGCAAATTGAAAACGTCGTGATTTCGTTAAAAAATGAATATCTTCATGAAGTTAAGCCAAGAGAGATGTTTGACGTTCATAGCCAGGCATACCAGGTTTATGCTTCTTTAACCAAGCTCGAACAAATGCAGCAAATGAACAATTTTTATTATAAGGAGCATAATCAAACAGGACTGTTAAGCATTAATCAGTCCGTGAACTCTCTTATTGAATAACAAGAAATCCTCCTCAGAGAATGATGAGGAGGTTTTTTTTACGATTGATATATAGCATGCCACTACAATAGAATATTAAAGTTAGATAATCGATTTGTAACTTGTTTGTGGGTTTATTTAAAATCGCTCAGGCAATTTATTGATGGAAGTAAGATACCCTCCGCGTTCAAAATCAATATACCCTCCTTTTTTTAACGCAGATACAACATTTAAAACACTGCTGCGCGATAAGTGGGTCCGATCCTGAATATAATCCAAAATAGAGACTCGCTTGCGAGTCTCTTCCGGTAACAAAATCATCTCTTCGAGGTGGTTACGTATCACTGAATAAGTCCGCTGCTGTACGACTAAATCATCACGATAAAAGAGATAACCCGTATGATATGAAAGCACTGCCGCCGCATCTTCCCACAAGCCTTGTTGATGAAAGAGTTCTCGTGCTTTATCGGCATCGACGCGTAATAAGGTTGACTCAGCTTCAGCGCGCAATAAATGGCCGTGTACCGGTTGGATCATTTCGGCAATACCGAACAGATGGGGTTCATAGACGGTCACGATTAACAGACCATCAGAAGAACGTAAAATGGACAGCTCCCCTTGCAAAAAAAGGTAGAGTTGAGGCTTATTCTTGTATTTCCACATGATACGCCGCCGCGGCACAACCTTCATCTTTTCTGCAATCGGTTCAAGTGCTTGCATTAGACGTTGTATGCTTTGTTCTGGGCGTACCGGAGGTGAAATTTGCATAATCAAACCTGTATTATTTAGATTGAAAACAATATGCTTTTACCTATATTCCATGAAGGTAGTACAGATTCATATTAAAACCATAAATTGCTCAATAATAAAAGTACAAATTTATTTTTATTTAAACGAGCGTGTGTGATAAGACCACCAGCAGACGGTTACTTGACACTGTCGGATAGATAATCCGCTATGGTGACTATTAACAATGCGTGAGATATTTAATCGGGAATAACGGCGCTAGAATTGATAGCTGTAGTTGACACTGGCAAACCATAACCACGGGTTCTTATACTGGCCTGCAAAGATATCAGATTTGACGTTGGACGACTGCATGTGCAAATACTCAACGGCAACGCCAATATTGCTGGCTGGCGTAATCTGGTACTGTGCACCGGTGGCAAGTCGCCATTCATCGCCGGTTGGCATCGAAAGCGCTACATCACTTTGCGATTTGTACGGTGAACTGTCATATGCAATACCGGCATTAATGCGCCACTGCTCATCGGGATGATATTGCACGCCCAGCGCTGTATGCCATGTATCTTTCAGACGATTATCACGATCGCTTTGCTGACCATTCATTGTAATCTGCGGGCTGCCAAACTGGCTCCAGTCCTGCCAGCCTAAATCGCCCATTACTGACCACTGCCTGTTGATATCGTGAACCAGACTAAGCATCACCTGCTGCGGAGCACGGACTTGTGTGGAGATCGGAAGATCATATCCAATATTAGGTATATTGGGAAAACGCGCTGTCCCGTCAATATTGAAATGATAATCGGTCTTGCTGGTCCAGGTTACACCCGCCCGTGTATTGTCAGTTAAGTCCATTAATAACCCAAGGTGGTAATTCATCGCCCAGTCATGATCGCTTTGTTTCTCATCGTGGCCATCGACATCTCTGCTTAGCGACAGAAAACCATAGTTTAGCCCTGCAGCTGCGCCAACCGACACCTTATCACTTAGTTTCCATGCAACGGCGGGACTCAGCGTCATCGCAACCATGGTACTTTGTTTAATTAACCGATCCCCTGCCCAGTTGCCGAAGTCGATACCTAACCCATAGTTACCGTACAAACCCAAACCGGCAGAAACGGTATCACTCAGCCGTTGCGTATAAAACATGCTGGCATTGGGGAAAAGCGTCATTACATTACCGGGGCTTTGTCTGCCATCTGTCGTATTATTCAGCGTATAGGGTATATCTCCGCCCATCGCCTGTAATCCTCCGGTGACCATATGGTCAGGTAAACGAGTCATCCCCGCAGGGTTAGTTAACAGCGTAGAGGCATCCTGAGCACGAGCGGCCTGCCCTGCACCAGCCAGTGCGGTATCCTCCGTTCCGATTTCATAGAAATAGAGCGCACTGGCGTGACCGACCGATGAAAAGATCATCCCGGAGAGAAAAATTATATTTTTTTTCATTGTATTACCTGTTTGGAGAGGTCGTTCTTTACTAAACGTAAGGTCAGCTATCACACGGTATTGATTTATGCTAATAGCATAATCAGGCATCAGGAATGATGTCGTGTTAAATTTCATCCAATATTAAATTTTATAATTCAACACAACGACATCTTAAAAGTCGACTTAATGAGAACTCTTCTTAATAAGTGATTTGACATAAATTCTAATGTAAAGAAATGAAAATTTAATCTTTTCATAAAAAAGTATGAGTGAAGTCGCCAACGGAAAAACCATAGTTATGATCATCACATAACTGTAATATGCGTTTTAAAAAGTAAAACCTTTACAGCCTTGAGGAGACCTTGTCTTCTCAAAACTTCGTGTCTCAAATATGTCTTTGATTTCAATGGGACACGATGATCATTAACCTCTAAAACCTAATATATAAGTGAGGTGAATATCTTATTGTGCTAACTAATCCTCAGGATAATAACGCTAATCTGGTCATGGATACATCATTTTTAAAATATGGAATTTTAATCATGCAATAACAATCAGGTATCTGATACGACTCATTCTTCTGTCATTTTTTGTAAGCGGAAGAAAAGAGTGATGATAGCTAATACAGGTAAAGATAGGGGTAATGACTTATGGCCTCACAATATGACTTTACTGTCACTCTGCACGATCTTGCTTTTATTCTTAAGCAGATCAAAATATCCGAAGCGGCAACTAACCCGGATGGCAGCGTTAATGCTGAATTGCTTAGAGAATTAGTTTCCAGTCCGCTATTGCCTTATGGACTTCGCACGGTAGATGGTTCATGGAATAATCTTCTACCGGGTCAGGAGTTATATGGCTCTGCCGACCAGACAATGCCGAGATTAACCGCGTTAAACTGGCAAGATGCGGACCAAATGACCAGTTATATCCAAATTGGTGGCACCGTTATTGATGCCGACCCACGTATTATTAGTAACTTAATTTCCGATCAAACGGCATCTAACCCAGCCGCGCTGGAGGTATTTAACGCGTTAAAAGATGCTCCCGGCGGGGGGACTATTACAGGAGACGGAGAAACGTTATCCATTCCTAACCAGTCTCCCGATATCGGTCTCTCCCCTGCTTTTAACGGCTGGATGACCTTCTTTGGCCAGTTTTTTGACCACGGTCTGGATTTGATTCCCAAAGGAGGCAACGGTATCGTTTTCATTCCGCTACAGCCGGATGACCCTTTATATGTGGAAGGGTCGTCAACAAACTTTATGCTATTAACCCGGGCAACGGTGGATGAAAATCGAGAGACAGTAAACCTGACGACCCCCTTCATCGACCAAAACCAAACCTACACCTCCCATCCTTCACATCAAATTTTCATCCGCGAATACGTCATTATTGATGGGAAACCTGAGCCTACCGGGAATTTATTAGGCGGTGCGAACGGTGGACTGGCGACCTGGGCCGACGTTAAAAACCAGGCTGAAACCCTGCTTGGCATTAAACTCACCGATCAGGATGTGTTTAATGTTCCCCTGCTGGCTACGGATCGCTATGGTAATTTGATTTTAAGTGAAAATGGAAAGGTACAGATTGTTACCACCGGCGGACTGGTTGAAGCCAACGGCGGTCTGTTGCCTGAGGGAACATTCCGCACCGGCCATGCGTTTCTTGATGATATTGCGCATACTGCCGCGCCAAAAGCGGGTCTGCTGGCAGATGATGACACTGCGATTGGGGGCGAAGGAGCGCAACCGGCAGGAACCTATGATAACGAACTGCTCGATCGTCACTTTATTACCGGTGACGGGCGTGGGAACGAAAATATAGGTTTAACCGCGGTGCACGCCGTTTTTCACAGCGAGCATAACCGTCTGGTTGAGCAATATAAAACAACACTGCTGGAAACCGGTGATATCGACCTCATTAATCAGTGGTTGATGCCCAATCATCAAATCACGGAATTACCTGCCGATACCAGTACGCTGGTATGGAACGGTGAGTACCTATTCCAGGCAGGCCGCTTCTCCACGGAAATGCAATATCAGCACCTCGTATTCGAGGAGTTTGCCCGTACCGTACAACCCGCCGTCGATCCGTTTGTTTTCTCCAACACGGCGGATATAAACCCGATGATCTTTGCCGAGTTTGCGCATGTGGTTTACCGTTTTGGGCATTCAATGCTGACAGAAACCGTGGCGCGCACCGACATTGATATGCAAAGCGGCGATATTGACCTGATTTCAGCATTCCTGAATCCGGTAGCATTTAATCAAATCAACGGGGCCACCGTCACGGACGATCAGGCTATTGGCGCAATTGTGCGTGGTATGACGCGTCAGGTGGGTAACGAAATTGATGAATTTATTACCGATGCTCTGCGTAATAATCTCATCGGCCTGCCCCTCGATTTAGGCGCGCTTAATATAGCCCGTGGCCGTGACACCGCAATGCCGACGCTGAACCAGGCCCGCGAGCAGTTTTTTGCATTAAGCGGTGATAGTCAACTGAAGCCTTATACCAGTTGGGCTGACTTCACTACCTACCTGAAAAATCCCGCTTCAATCATTAACTTTATGGCCGCCTATGGTCAGCATGAGCTGATCCTCAATGCCACCAGCCTTGAAGGTAAGCGTGCAGCGGTAAACTTCCTGTTGTTTGGTGATGCTAACAATGCCCCGCCTGCGGATGCGATGGATTTCTTTAACAGTACCGGAGCGTGGGCAACCAAAGAGACCGGCCTGAATATGGTCGATTTCTGGATTGGCGGGCTGGCAGAGCGCAAAAATGAATTTGGCGGCATGCTCGGCTCAACCTTCAACTTCGTCTTTGAAACACAAATGGAAATGCTTCAGGACGGCGATCGTTTCTACTATCTGAGCCGCGTTCAGGGATTGAACTTGCTCAATGAACTGGAGGCCAACTCGTTTTCCGCACTAGTAATGCGTAACAGCGATCTTGGTGATGAGGGATCCTCCCACCTGCCCGCAAATCTGTTCCAGACACCGGACCATATTTTTGAAGTGAACCGCGTGCTGCAAACGGAAATCGACCCGAAATGGGGAAATCCACTGAAGGATCTGCTCTCGCCGTTGTTGGTGCGTCGCGACCCAGGTGTGGATGTTGACGGCGATAGTTTTGCCGATGGCGGGTATCTGAAATATACCGGCGATGGGCATGTGGTGCTTGGAGGGACGGCAGGCAATGATACGTTAATCGGCGGTAAAGGGATCGACAGTCTGTGGGGTGATGGCGGAGATGACCGACTGGATGGCGGCGACGAAGCAGACGTGGTCCATGGCGGTGATGGTGATGACATTATTACCGATACCGGTACGCCCGTTGGTGATGCGGACTTCCTGCACGGTGATGCCGGACATGACGTTATCTTCTCCGGTAACGGAAACGATCTGGTCTTTGGTGGCAGCGGTAGCGACTTCGTGGTGGTCGGCGAAGATGCGCAGGAGGTCTTCTCGGGTCAGGATAACGACTTTGCGCTTGGCGGCTCAGGTGGTGATTTCCTGATGGGCAACGAAGGCGATGACTGGCTGGAAGGCGGCGACGGGTTTGACACGCTGGCGGGTGACAACTCTGAGTTGTTCTTCAACAGTACCATTATCGGTCACGATGTCCTCAACGGTCAGGGTAACGACACCGACTACGATGGCGAAGCCGGTGACGACATCATGGTTCAGGGCGCGGGGATCCAGCGCAATAATGGCATGGCCGGTTTCGACTGGGCTATCCATAAAGGCGACCCAAATGGCGCTAACTCTGACCTTGGGATCCCTATTTTCGTCAACCAGCAGGAGTTTATTCTACGCGACCGTTTTGATCTTGTTGAAGGGCTGTCGGGCTGGAAATACGACGATATCCTGACCGGGACAGAACAGCCGATAGGTACTGCGCCTGTTCAGGGCGTTCCCCTCTCTAACAACCTGACCCAGGAAGGTGCGGATCGGATCACCGGTTTACAGGCTATTCTCGGCGTAGAGCGTTCTACAAATCCGGACGCGGTGCTCCTGAATCCTGATGATGGTAGCGATATTTTACTCGGCGGTGGCGGTAGCGACCGCATTATGGGTAAAGCCGGTAACGATATCATTGATGGTGATGCATGGCTCAACGTGCGTATTGCCGTTACGGGTATGGCAGGGCTCACCAGCGCCGAAGGTATGGCTGAACTGAAATCGTACATGCTGGCCGGCACGCTGAAACCGAATCAGCTGTCGATTGTGCGAGAAATCCTGCATGAAGGTAACGGCACGGAAACTGACGTCGCGGTGTACCGTGATGTCAGCAGCAACTATGTCTTTACCCGTATGGCGGACGGTAGCCTGCGCGTCGATCACGCCACGCCGGATGCCGCGCTGAACCTGAATGATGGCATCGATCGTCTGTTGAACATCGAAAAACTGGAGTTTGGCGATGGGAAGCAGCTGTGGGTGACGGGGCAACAAGCGACGGGCGATCTGACCATCAGTAACCCTAACCCTTCGGTGGGCGACCTGCTGCGCGTCAACGTGGCGAACTTGCTGGATGGTAACGGGCTTGCGGCGGATGTGGCCATCACCATGACCTGGCAGGCATTCGTCAACGGCCAATGGCGAGATCAGGCAACCGGCGTTGAGTTCAGAGTGCCTGGTGCTATTCAGGGCGCACCGCTGCGTGTGGTAGCCAGCTTTAACGACCGCATGGGTGACGCTGAAACCCTGGTGTCGGCACAAACTCAGGCGATCCTACCGCGAAATCAGGCCACGACCGGTGTGCCGGTAATTAACGACCTCACCCCAACTGAAAGCCTGACGCTGACCGCGGTGGTTTCAGGCATTGCTGACGCCGATGGTCTGAGCGGCGGTAATTTCACTTATCAATGGAGAATGAGTTCGCCAACCGGATTCGTCAACATTAACGGTGCGACTTCCGCCACCTATACGCCGGGCCAGGCTATGGTTGGCAGAACGTTGCAGGTGGTCGTTACCGTCGTCGACGATGAAGGCAACCCCCCTGTTGTCCTGACGTCGACCACCACCCAGCCCGTAGGCGATCTGATTGTGGGTACCAACGGGGCTAACACCCTCGTCGGTACTGCCTGGAGCGATATCCTACGCGGTGAAGGCGGTAATGACACCTTACTCGGCGGTGCAGGTGACGATCTGCTCATTGGCGGTGCGGGAAACGACAACCTCTCTGGTCAGGCGGGGCAAGATATTCTGCAAGGTGATGCCGGTAATGACACGCTTGATGGCGGGCTTGGTGCCGACAGTATGACCGGCGGCACGGGCGATGATACCTACATTGTTGATGATTTCGGTGATGTAGTTATCGAAGGTGTGAATGGTGGCACGGACGTTGTCCGAACCAACCTCAGCAGCTACGACCTCACCGATAACGTGGAAGAACTGGTATTTACCGGCAGTGGTAGTTTTATCGGTACCGGTAATGCCATTGCGAACACCATTACGGGAGGGACCGGTAACGACTATCTGTTCGGCATGGGCGGTAACGACCAGTTGTTTGGTGGTATCGGGAATGACTTCCTCGATGGCGGAGATGGCGCTGATAACCTGCAAGGCGGAGTTGGTAACGACGTCATGATTGGCGGTGCGGGCGCGGATACCCTTTCCGGCGGTAGCGGGGACGATATTCTTAATGGTCAGGAAGGTAACGACATTCTGGACGGTGGTGCCGGGAGCGATATCTTCGCCTTTGGCGCCAACTTTGGGCAGGACCGAATTACCGGTTTTGACAGTAACCCCAACGGCGGGCAGGACTTCCTTGATCTCGTCTTGTTAGGTATCAACGCGGGTAATTTTGCCAGCAGCGTGTCTATCACCGGAAACAATGGCAACACCATTGTGACTATCGGTACAGATACCATCACATTGGTGGGCGTCAACTCAACCACCGTGAATATTGGTGACTTTTATCTGGAAATGCCCACCACCCTTGCCAGCAACAATGGCAATAGTTCATTGATCGTATAAGGAGAAGACTATGTCGCGCCAGCATACGCCAACAGAACTGAATGATGCATTAAAAGGAACGAAACCCACTTTTCTGATGCTGCTGTTTTTTAGTTGTGTGATTAATATGCTTATGCTGGCGCCGGCAATTTATATGCTACAAGTATACGACCGCGTGCTGGTGAGTAAAAATACCACCACGCTGTTAATGTTGACCTTATTGATTGTCGGCTTGTACATCGTTATTGCCATGATTGAATCTGCCCGCGCGCAGGTTATGGTCAGGCTTGGCAACCGGCTGGATATAAAGCTAAGCCAGTTGGTCTTTAACGCAGCCTTTAAAAGAAAGATGGTTACCGGCGATAACAACCCGGCGCAATCTTTAGCCGAACTGGATCAGGTTCGTCAGTTTCTTTCCGGGAATAGTCTGTTCGCCTTACTGGATATTCCCTGGACGCCGATATATCTGTTCATCGCCTTTTTGGTCCATCCCCTGCTGGGATACCTTTCTCTCGGCGGAATAACGTTATTATTTATTCTGACGCTGGTATCTGAAATCTCTACCAAACGCCCGATTCAGCAAGCGCACGCCTTAACCATTAACAATGCCAGCAAACTGAATAAACAGCTGCAAAACGCCGATGCCATTGAGGCGATGGGTATGCTCTCGACCCTGAAGTCCAACTGGCAGGAGCAACATAACAAAGTGCTGGCGCTACAAACGCAGATTGCCGACAAAACGGCCGGGTTAAGCAGCCTCAGCCGCTTTGTGCGGGTGTTGCTGCAATCTATTGCGCTGGGCGCAGGGGCTTTACTGGTGATCGGCGGCCATATTACTCCGGGCTTGATGATCGCCGCCTCGATCATTCTTGGCCGCGTCCTCAACCCGGTAGAACAAGTTATTGGCAGCTGGAAGCAGTTCGTGCAGTTTCGTAGCGCGTGGCATCAGCTCTCAACCTTGCTGAAGGAGTATCCGGCACCGAAAGAGGTACTGACCCTGCCGCGTCCGAACGGCAACATCAGCGTCGAAAGCGTCTTCGCCGCTGCCCCCGGCCAGCCTTCCCCGCTACTGCGTAATATCTCATTCCAGCTGGAGCAAGGTGAAGTTCTGGGGATTATCGGCCCCTCAGCCTCAGGGAAAACCTCGCTGGCAAAGGTTCTGGTTGGCGTCTGGAAACCGTTATCAGGGAAAGTCAGATTAGACGGCGCAGATATTTGTCAGTGGGATAAAGCGCTGCTGGGCCCATCTATTGGCTATCTGCCGCAGGATGTGGAACTGTTTGACGGTACCATCGCGCAAAACATTGCCCGCTTCGCGCAGAATGACAGTGAGCTTATCGTCGCCGCCGCATTACTGGCAGGCGTTCATGAGATGATCCTGCGCTTGCCGCAAGGTTATGACACGCTGTTGGGCGCAGGCGGATACCAGCTCTCCGGCGGGCAGCGGCAGCGCATCGGGCTGGCACGCGCCGTGTATAACAATCCTGCGTTCATCGTGCTTGATGAACCGAATGCCAATCTTGACGACGCGGGCGAATTTGCACTCGTTAAAGCCATCAATACCCTGCGTACACAGGGACAAACTACCGTCATTATCTCACACCGCCCGACGCTGCTCGGCGTGGTCAATAAGGTTTTGCTGCTTAACGATGGCGCCATACAGGAGTTTGGTACTCGCGATCAGGTTTTTGCCCATTTGCGTCAGGCCAACGTACTGAAACCGGTGGCTACGCCTTCTCCATCCACGACTGAACAGCAACGTGAGGCCTGATGATGAAAAAGAATCCCCACAACACGGCATCTGCTGGCGTAGATACCAATATCTGGTCGCCGATTATCCGGGGCGTGATCGTCATTGTGCTTGGTGTCGGTAGTTTTATATTCTGGGCAGTGCAAGCTCCATTAGATGCGGGCGTGGTCGCTGATGGTACGGTAACCGTATCGAGTAACCGCAAAACCATTCAGCATCTGAGCGGCGGTCGGGTAACGGATATCTTTATCAAAGAAGGCGACTTCGTGAAGAAAAATCAGGTTCTCGTCCGGTTGGATAAAATGCAGCTCGAAATGCGTTTCAGCGCGTTAAATGCCCAGTATATTTCTGCAAAAAGTATCGAAGATCGCCTGTTGGCAGAACGCGATGGCCTGGAAGCGATCCGCTTTAATACGACGCTGACGCAGCATTTCTCTGGCAATAAACGGCTGACAGAAGTCAGAAATCTGCAGGCCAAGCTTTTCGATACGCGTCGCAAAACGATTCAGGACGAACTGTCGATGATTGAGGAGACGCTCGATGGTCTGGTTGGGCAAACGGATAATCTCAATAAAATAAAAGGCTATCGCGACCACCAGTTTTCTCTGATTAACCGGGAGTTGGGGGCTATTCGCGCGCTGAGCGAAAAGAACTATTACCCCAAAGCGCAATTACTGGTGCTGGAGCGCGAAGCGGCTGAAATATCTGGCAGCGTTTCAGAAGATATTCTTAATATTGCCAAACTGAAATCGCAGCAAAACGAATTAAAAATTAAAGCCTACCAGGTGCGTCATCAATATTTACGTGAAGTTGAGTCTGAACTGACGGAAAACCAAAAAGAAGTGGCGATGCTGGAGGATGAACTGGTGTCCACACGTCACGAGCTGGATAACACCGAGATCCGCTCACCGATTAACGGTATCGTGCTGGATGTTAAAGTCAGTACCGTGGGCGGCGTCATTCAACCCGGCGAACATCTTATGGATATTGTCGCCGCCGGACAACCCATGCAAATTGATGCAAAAATACCCGTGCATGCCATTGATAAACTGGTCCCCGGCTTAACCGTTGATGTGCTTTTCCCTGCCCTTAACCATGCCCTGTTGCCGTCGGTTCCGGCCCGGGTTCTGACTATCTCGGCGGACCGCTTAATTGATGAAGCCACTCAGCAGCCTTACTACCTTGCGGAAGTACAGGTTTCAGCAGAGGGCGCGCGTTTGCTGGGCGATTACAAAATTAAAGCGGGAATGCCCGCCAGCGTGACGATCAAGACCGGTGAACGAACCCTGATGAGTTACCTGTTTAAACCGTTGATTGCCCGTCTGGAACTGGCTTTTAAAGAGTATTGAGCCATCCATTGCCGGTATGGCGTACGGCTTGTCGCGCCATACCGCTTTCTGCCGTTGCTGGCAGCTTTGCTTTCT
>NZ_SZWU01000060.1:396503-406608 GCF_005280935.1 Citrobacter sp. wls757
TGTAACCTTCTTTCCGTCTCACTACTGACAAAATCTGGAACCACTGAACTGGACTTCATATGAATGCTCATATTTCTAAAGACCCTTTACATGGCGTAACGCTTGAAATGCAGGTCAATGCCCTGGTTGAACGTTATGGTTGGGCTGAACTGGCGCAACGCATTAATATCAACTGCTTTAAAAATGAACCGAGCGTTAAATCCAGTCTGAAGTTTCTGCGCCGTACGCCGTGGGCGCGGGCAGAAGTTGAAGCGCTGTACCTTGATTCACTGCATGACCTGGCCTCAAACAACACCCCCGAACCGGCCTTCGATCCCTGGGCTAACAGCCGCAATAAAAAGAAATAAGAGCAAAATCAGATGGCAGCATCCGGTTTCTTTTCAGGAAATTATCAGAAAAAACTGGCGAAGATTCTCGCCCGTTCTCGTGCCAGACTACCGCTGACCAACATGAAATGGTTTGCTGTACTCGTAGGCAGTATGTTGTTACTGGGCAGCTGTTCTTCGCAACCGCCCGGCCCCAAAACCACTCCGCTACCTCCGGTGAGCAAACCACAGCAGAGCAAGGAGCCAGTGCGCGGGATCTGGCTGGCCACGGTTTCTCGTCTTGACTGGCCGCCTATCTCATCCGTGAACATCAGTTCGCCTGCCGTACGCATCAGCCTGCAGCAAAAAGCGCTGACGGATAAGCTGGACAACCTGAAACGGCTTGGTATAAACACCGTTTTTTTCCAGGTTAAGCCCGATGGGACCGCATTGTGGAAGTCAAAGATTCTACCGTGGTCAGATACCCTGACCGGTACGATTGGCCAGGATCCGGGTTACGATCCGCTGCAGTTTATGCTCGATGAAGCGCATAAACGCGGAATGAAAGTTCATGCCTGGCTTAACCCCTACCGCGTGTCCGTAAACACCAAACCTTCGACGGTCTCTGAATTAAACAGCACGCTGTCACAGACGCCGTCCAGCGTATACGTCCTGCATCGGGACTGGATCCGCACTGCGGGCGAGCGTTTTGTGTTAGACCCCGGTATTCCCGACGTGCGCGACTGGATCACCAGCATTGTGGCGGAAGTGGTTGAGAATTACCCGGTTGATGGCGTGCAGTTTGATGATTACTTCTATACCGAATCTCCCGGCTCTGCGCTCAACGACAGCCAGACCTTCAGAAGATACGGCCAGGGATTCGCTTCCAAGGCTGACTGGCGTCGCGATAACACGCAACGGCTGATTGCCCAGGTTTCGCGGACCATCAAGAAACTCAAGCCTGAGGTTGAATTCGGCGTCAGTCCTGCGGGCGTGTGGCGCAACCGTTCGCACGATCCAGCGGGCTCCGACACGCGCGGCGCGGCAGCGTATGATGAGTCGTATGCAGACACCCGCCGTTGGGTGCAACTAGGTTTGCTGGATTACATTGCACCGCAACTCTACTGGCCTTTTGCCCGTGACGCAGCGCGTTACGATGTACTGGCAAAATGGTGGGCAGATGTCGTGAAATCAACCAACACCCGCCTCTACATTGGTGTAGCGCTGTATAAAGTTGGTGAACCATCGAGAAAAGAGCCGGACTGGACGGTAAAAGGCGGTGTGCCGGAACTGAAAAAGCAGCTCGATTTAAACGAATCCGAACCGTACATCAACGGCACGATCCTGTTTCGCGAAGATTATCTTAATCAACCGCAAACGCAGGAAGCCGTGACCTATATTCGTAATCGTTGGGGACGTTAATAGTTGTCCTGAGTGGGAAGTCTGAGCCAGACGCTCACGTAGCGGGTAAATTTCCCCACAAAAACGCCGGCGAACATGCCGCCTGTAATGATAGCCAGAGCGCTCATTGCGGGTTGACGTAAAACGTCGGGAGCAATGGCGTTAAGTACGCCAAGAACGTACTTAACGCCGAATGCCAGCAGCATAAATGGCAATGCGGAATAATCTGCCGGACGATGAATACTCCGCGGTGCGCTACTGCGGCTCAAACGGTCTGGGTTAATTAATATGTAGCCAATTATCGCGCCGCTGATAATACCTATCGTCCACTGGATATAGGTAATGAGGGTCGGGTCGCGATAAGTGATTAAATCGTAGATATCCCAGAACAGAAAAATTGCCGGGATCAGCGCCAGCTTTTCCAGCGTGACGGTGGCGGGTGTTCTGG
The DNA here is from genome assembly GCF_005280935.1 of Citrobacter sp. wls757. Taxonomy (NCBI): domain Bacteria; kingdom Pseudomonadati; phylum Pseudomonadota; class Gammaproteobacteria; order Enterobacterales; family Enterobacteriaceae; genus Citrobacter; species Citrobacter sp. wls757. The sequence continues at coordinate 398,658 of NZ_SZWU01000060.1, forward strand.
CCTTAATCCCTCTGTAAAGTAGAAAGGCAAATAGCAGATACACCCAAACTGGCGTGTGTTCCAGCATACCCAAGACAAATTCAACCATAGCATTGCCCCGCTCAGATTTAATTCTTCGCTAAGTGTAGCGGCTGTATCTGCGTTACCGGGACATTAACCGACGGACATTATCATCAATTTGTTTCTGAATCGTCTTCAGCGTGGATTGCGTTATCTGATCGGGGTATTTGTCCCTGGCGATGGCGCTCAATGCCGTGGCAAAGTGACAGACTTTTTCGATTATGCCGTTCACATGGTCAGCAGATAACTCAGCTTCCTGAACGCCAAGCGACTGAAGGTGCTTTCTTTCGATATCCAGCGCCTCTCCCAGCACGTCCATTTGGTGATACCCGCCAGGCCCTTCGCACCAGGTGACATCGTAAGCCGGAGCCAGAGTCCAGTTTCCATCGGCTGACATTAAATAGGCAAAATTCTTCGGATGATCGTCGCGGTTGTTAAATGCCACGTTGAAAACCACGCGTTCGAACGCTTTTGCCTTTTCTCTGACATCATTGGTACAAATCTGCGTGGCGCGCAGAAAATCCCGGTAGTCTAAAGCGCCGGGTATCTGGTAATTTGCCCCGGTAAGTGCCGCCAGGCTCTGCATAGGAATACGTATCGACTGGTCACGGTCGAAACGGCGAGTGGCAAATGCCGCCTGTCCGCCGGGCAGATTGAAATACGCAGTATCGGGCGTGGTTATCCCACATTGGCGCAAGCATTCAGCATAAACCGCTTCGATGGCACATACCTCAGCATGCTCATGCCTGGCGGGAAATTTAATCAGCCAGCTTTCGCTCCCGGGTAGCGGCGCTGTGGTGAATTTAGACGTGACAGTGTCACGATAAAGTAACGCCTTAGGCCTTGCTCCCTGTGGCGAACCGCCCATCTGGAGTAGTTTTTGCAAGAATTCCCCGCCTTCGCCGCTCAGGACTTCCTGAACCTCAGCGGCCAGTTGTGCGAGAGGAACATCCTCTTTTGACAGCGTCTCGGCATCTGACTGAACGGGCTGGAATGTCATGGCGCCCATCGCGTTGTTGCCGACCCAGGTTAAGCGCTCCAATGGACCAATGCGTGCTGCGTTGAGCCCGCGGCGTTTAAATAGTCGGTCCATCAACAGCATACCCCAGCCATCTGGAAGCGAATCATAGACTGGCCCAGGTAATCCCAACTGATGAGCCGGGAAATCCCTGCGTAAACGGGGACCGTTCAGCGGTAACATCAGTCGGGACAGTTCCAGCCCCTTACGTAAGGCCTCTTCACTGTATTCAAAGGCGATCAACGGACGTCCGGTCAGGGCTGTGGAAGACACCAGTTTGCCCCACAGCCATTTCTCACCCCAGCCTTCATAGAAGACATCAACTTGCTCAGGCATCAGAATTTTTCCTTTTGATCCGCTGACGTGCCGCGCTCTTTTCGTAACGCAAAATATCATCCAGACTATCAATCCTGGGTTTGAATAACCCCTCCAGGGCATCGCCATAGCCTAACACCATCGCGACTTTGACCAGATTCTCAAATCCTACATTTTTCCCCGCTTCCAGATTCGACACGGTATTCACACCGACCCCTGAACGCGCGGCAACATCAGCCTGCGTCATTTGCCGGGCGAGTCGTTCTTTACGCAATCTGTCGCAAAGCAGTTTGACGATATCAGCTGCAGTATTTAGGGTTAAATCCATAATATTGGCTCTTATTGGGATAAAAACGACTTTACACCCAATATTATAGAGTTAAGTTGGGAATGATTCAAAATCTTATTAGACACAATAAAAGGGAGTTAAACCGGAAAATCTTGCTTAAGAACCATTATACTGGAGTTATCCGGGCACATTGTCTGTACCCGGATATGGTGTGGTTATCCGGCAACGCCAGGCTCAGGTAATCTGAAGGAAGAGACCAGCAATGCCAGTTGTTCCGCCTCCTCTTTCAGCGCCTGCGTCCGTGCTGCGGCATCATCAATTAATGAGGCGTTTTGCTGAACGGTGCTGTCCATTTCGGTAACGGCCAGCGTAACTTCGGAAACGCCCTTACGTTGTTCTTCACCCGCAACGCGTATTTCCCCCATCAACTGGCGCACCTGACGCACATTGTTGACCAGTTCTCCCAGACGCTCACCGGCATTGTGAATTTGCTGACTTCCGCTACCAACATGAGAAACGGATTCATCAATCAACGTTTTAATTTCCTGGGCGGCGGTGGCACTGCGCTGAGCCAGCGTGCGCACTTCGGAGGCCACGACGGCAAACCCTCTGCCAGCATCGCCCGCTCTGGCTGCTTCAACCGCGGCATTCAGGGCGAGAATATTGGTCTGGAACGCAATGCTGTCGATGACCGCGACAATTTCCACCATTCTGCCGGATGAGGCGCTGACGTTATCCATTGTTGAGATCACGCCCTGCATCACATCGCCGCAGCGGTTGGCCGTTTGCGCGGTGCTATCGGATAGCTCATCTGCCAGTTGTGTATTACTGGCGTTTTGATGAACGGTCGCATTTAACTGCTCCATGGCCGCCGAACTCTCTTCCAGCGCAGCGGCCTGCTGCGTTACGCGAGATGAAAGCTCCATATTACTGTCAGCCAGGCTAACGGCGTTATTCGCTACCACTGTGCTACTGCTTCTGACGGTGATCAGGATGGCCGAGATTTTATCGACGAACAGGTTAAACGCCTCGGCGATAGCCGAAATCTCGTCTTTGCCACGAACATCCAGACGACGGGTAAGATCGCCTTCTCCCTGCGCGATGTCATCAAGTGCCTGACGAGTATCATCGAGACGTGAAATTAGTCGACGAACCACCAGCCATGATCCCACCAGCAACAGCGTCATGATAGGGATCAATACTTCCAGAACGTCCTGCATCATCACTTTGGCAAGACCGACAATACGAGATTCCGGGGTTGCAAGTCCTACGACCCAGCCGGTATCTGGCATCGGGAACAGCATTACCTGTGACGCGGTATTCAGGACGTTGTCGTTTGCCAGCGTGATAGTCTTCACCCCATCTGTCGGGCGCAAAGATTTCAGACCGTTTTGCACCGGGATAAGCCACTGCGCGCTTTGCGCCAAATCGTTAATGGTTTTATATTTTGCCAGGTCGGCCTGCGGGAAATAGAGAATTTGTCCCTGCTTGTCTACCACAAATGCGTAACCACCGGTGCTGTTTCCCTGCTGCTGCATGAAAGTGGCGACGTTATCCAGACGGATATCAGTGGTAGCGACACCGGCAAACTTGCCCGCCTGTTGATAAGGCACGCTGCATGTCACCATGTTGACGCCTGAACTGGCATCCTGGTAAACGTCAGACCATAAACAGCTGTTTTGTGAATGGCCTTTGGCCAGTTGATACCAGCTTTCATTGTGGTATCCACTCGATCCTTCGACGTTATAATCATTGGAATACACCAGCTTTCCTTCAGCATTACGCGCCCAGAAAAAGCTTCTTTTCTCCACACCTGCGGTGAAGGCGTCTGGTTCTGGCCAGATGCCGCCGCCGGTAATAATCGAGTCTTTACCTTCACCAATAAGATGCGGAACAACGCTTTGGTACAGAGATTCATCGTTAGGCAACACTTCAGCCAATCGCGACAGGCTGACGGTCTCACCTTCAATTCGGGACAATACGGTACTCAACTGACGGGTTAAACCTTGCCCTGTTTCTTCGATCAGGGCGGTGTTGATTTCAACGACGCGCGGCTGACCGCGCCAGAGCATAATCACCACGATAACAAGGGTCGTTACTGCAAGCAGCAGAATGCCGCCGATGGTTAAACGCGTTGAAATACGAGTAGGATACCAGGCCATACAAACTCCTTCTGCAAAAGGCTAACTTTTATCCAGTATCGGCACAGGCGTTTATATCTTTATAAAGTTTTCTTAAGTATCACAAAACAAATTAGTGACAGCGTCACAAATAACAAAACCCAGCACTTTGGCTGGGTTTTAATAACGGTTTAATCTTATTTAGATAATTCTTTTTTGATTTCGTCTTTTATTTTACTTAATTCACTCTGCGGATGTTTCTTACAAAGTTCAACGGTCAGAGGAACTGCAGTCGTAACGGTTTCGTTATAGTCGACGTAGTCACCACCTTTGAAGTCTTCGTCTTCATTGAGCACCCAGAAGGCCACCGGAGCCATAGTTTGTGGGTTCAAATCAATAAACTCCTGGCAGTTCATACCTTTCGGAGTCACTTCAGTTTTAGCGTTATCTGTTGCTGCATTGACGCTGACACTGGTTAACAGCGCTGCGACCAGAATACCTGCTGTAGAAAGGGAGAATTTATTCATTGTAGTACTCCATTTATAATATAAATAATATCTACACTTGCGCTTAACACCGTTAATGTAGCTCGCAAAAAATAATACCCCTACCGTCATAAGAATAAAGATTGCTGTTATTGATATGGCTGAAATTTATATTTCCCATTACTGATTCTTATGTCTGAGGGATAAATGTTGCCCACAATGTGATCGTTCCGACGAAATCAGCAGATTCATACCCCTCTTCCTCTACCGTTGCACCAAAACTGAACTACGCTGCACAAATGTTGATCATTAGTTAATGAATATCGGTTGGTTTTTAACAAAAGCAGTCGGCGTGCCGCTGTTACGCACATGGCACGCGTCCTGCATTGTTAATTCGCTAACAGAAATACGGTATCTGACAGGCAACTAACAGCGAGAAGGTAATGACAGCCAAACCAGAGTTATTTACCCGCATAGAGCAAACCTTTAGCCAACTGACGCCCAGCGAAAAGCGCGTGGCCGGGTGGCTGTTAGCCCATGCTGTGCAGATCCCATTTGAAACCGCAGATGGCATCGCCAAAGCAACCGGAACCAGCGGCATTACCGTCGGACGTTATCTGCGTAAACTGGGCTTTCGTAACCTGGAGGATGCAAAAGCCAGTCTGCGTGAGCTGCCCGTTGTTCCGTATCAGCCCTGGGGAATGAATGAACGACTGGATTCCTGGCACCAGCAACAAAGCCTGCCGGATCGGGCACAGCAGTCGCTGTTGCTGGAGATCGACGCTATTACCCACGTCTACCAGCTCGCACAAGGCGAAACGTTTTTACGCATTGCACAGCAGTTGGCGCATGCGGAAGCCGTGTACATCCTCGGGATCCAGTCCACCCGCGGGATCGCCAACGCCTTTTTTAGTCACCTGGAATACCTGCGACCTAAAGTCAGCTACTCCGAAGGCCTGTCCGGCAGTTGGGTTGAGTCGCTGAACTCGGGATTCAGCCAGCCTTACGTGGTTATTACCGATATGCGCGCCTACTCCGCTATTTCGCGACAATATTGCCGTGTCGCCACAGAGCGCTGCATTCCGCTGGCGCTCATTACCGATGTGTGGTGCCCATGGGCCAGGGATTATTCCATTGATTTACTTCAGGTAAAAACTGACACCGGGCATTTCTGGGACTCACTGGCACCGGTGAGCTGTCTGTTCAACTTATTACTTTCTGCGGTGGTAGCGCAACTGGGTGACACCCTCGCAGGACGCCTGCAAACCAATCGCCAGTTACAACAACAATTTGGTCAATTCGAACAATAAACAGGAAACGTGCTATGTCAGAACTCCCAGAACTGGTCGATCTGTCGGTGATATTTCCGTCGCTGCATATCGATCTTAAATACGCTACTGCCGACAACATTACCGGCGCACCAATCTACCGGGAAGCGCGTTGTCTGTTGCACACTGAGGCGGTTACCGCGCTGGCTAAAAGCATCAGCATTGCGCAACTGGCCGGCCTGCAGCTTGTGGTGTACGACGCGTATCGCCCCCAGCAGGCGCAGGCGATACTGTGGAATGCCTGTCCCGACCCACAGTATGTTGTCGATGTCGCAATTGGTTCCAATCACAGTCGGGGTACGGCCATTGACGTCACGTTGATGGACGATCGCGGCCATCTCCTTGATATGGGGGCCGGTTTTGATGAAATGCACGACCGTTCCCATGCCTGGCATCCATCTGTTCCTCCGGCAGCGCAGCGTAACCGCCTGCTGCTCAATGCCATTATGTTTGGCGGTGGTTTTGTCGGTATCAACAGCGAGTGGTGGCATTTTGAATTACCTGATGCCGCTCGCTATCCACTGCTTGACGATCAAATAGATTGTTACACTGTCACGCCTATAACAACACAACATCCCCTTTAATTCTGGAGCCTGGTTATGAAGACTACACCTGCGTTAAACGCGTTTTTCCGCCCCGCTCTGATAGCCGTTGCGTTAGCATTTGCCCTGCCCGCCGCACAGGCTGCCGTTCCCAAAGATATGTTGGTGATTGGTAAAGCCGCCGATCCGCAGACGCTCGATCCCGCCGTGACCATCGATAACAATGACTGGACGGTCACCTATCCTTCCTACCAGCGGTTGGTTCAATACAAAACCGACGGAGGCAAAGGCTCCACGGAAGTTGAAGGTGATTTAGCCAGCGGCTGGAAAGCATCTGACGATCAGAAAGAGTGGACGTTTACCCTGAAAAACGATGCCAAATTCGCCGACGGAACGCCGGTAACGGCAGATGCGGTAAAGCAATCCTTTGAACGTTTACTCAAAATTGGTCAGGGACCTGCGGAGGCTTTCCCAAAAGATCTGAAGGTCGACGTCATTGATAACAACACGGTGAAATTTACCCTCAGCCAGCCGTTTGCCCCGTTTCTGTATACGCTGGCAAATGACGGTGCCTCAATCATTAACCCGGCCATCTTAAAAGAGCATGCCGCAGACGATGCCCGCGGATTCCTGGCGCAGAACACGGCAGGCTCTGGTCCCTTTATGCTGAAGAGTTGGCAAAAGGGACAACAACTGGTACTGGTGCCGAACCCGCATTATACCGGGGCGAAACCGGCATTTAAGCGCGTCTCAGTCAAAATCATTGGTGAAAGCGCCTCCCGTCGCCTGCAACTGTCACGTGGTGATATCGACATTGCCGATGCGCTTCCTGTTGACCAGCTTGCCGCTTTAAAACAGGAAGGCAAAGTGAACGTGGCGGATTATCCCTCATTGCGCGTGACCTATCTGTATCTCAACAACAGTAAAGCGCCGCTCAATCAGGTGGATTTACGTCGCGCCATCTCGTGGGCCACCGATTATAAAGGCATGGTCAACGGGATCCTGAGCGGCAACGGGAAGCAAATGCGTGGCCCGATCCCTGAAGGCATGTGGGGTTTTGACGACAAGGCCATGCAGTACAGCTTTGATGAAGCCAAAGCCAAAGCAGCGTGGGACAAAGTTGCCACCAAACCTGAAAGCCTGAGCTTCCTGTACTCCGATAATGACCCTAACTGGGAACCTATCGCGCTCGCCACCCAGGCAAGCCTTGGCAAACTGGGCATTAAGGTGAAACTGGAAAAACTGGCAAACGCCACCATGCGCGACCGCGTGGGCAAAGGTGATTACGACATTGCCATTGGCAACTGGAGTCCGGATTTTGCCGACCCGTACATGTTTATGAACTACTGGTTTGAGTCAGATAAGAAAGGCTTGCCGGGTAACCGTTCGTTCTATGAAAACGGTGAGGTCGATAAACTGCTGCGCAGCGCGCTGGCCACAACCGATCAGGTGGCCAGAACCAATGACTACCAGCAGGCGCAAACCATCGTGATTGATGAAGCGGCCTACGTCTATTTATTCCAGAAAAACTATCAGCTGGCGATGAACAAAGACGTCAAAGGATTTGTATTCAACCCCATGCTGGAACAGGTCTTCAATATCTCCACCATGAGTAAATAAGCCACGTTTATGCGGAGCCGCTCTGGCTCCGCAAGGGGAAGCTAATGACGTTCTGGAGTATTTTACGCCAGCGATGCTGGGGACTTATTCTGGTGGTTATCGGTGTTTGCGTAATCACCTTTATTATTTCACACCTGATACCTGGCGACCCCGCGCGGCTGCTGGCGGGTGACC
>NZ_SZWU01000060.1:406643-412873 GCF_005280935.1 Citrobacter sp. wls757
GTGCCAGCGATGAAATTGTCGAAAATATTCGCCAACAGTTGGGGCTGAATCAGCCGCTGTATGTCCAGTTTTTTCGCTATGTCAGCGATATTTTTCACGGCGATTTAGGCATATCCATTCGCACCGGGCGTCCGGTACTGGATGAGCTGCGCATTTTCTTCCCCGCGACCCTTGAATTGGCTTTCTGCTCTTTGTTGCTGGCGCTGGTGATAGGTATCCCGCTGGGTATTTTGTCTGCGGTCTGGCGTAACCGCTGGCTTGATCACCTTGTTCGGCTAATGGCAATTACCGGTATCTCCACGCCTGCATTCTGGCTGGGGCTGGGGGTTATCGTGCTGTTTTACGGTCATCTGCAAATTTTACCCGGCGGTGGGCGTTTAGACGACTGGCTGGATCCACCTGCTCACGTTACCGGTTTCTACCTGATTGATGCACTGCTGGAAGGCAACGGCGAAGTCTTTTTCAATGCGCTTCAGCACCTGATTTTGCCATCGCTGACATTGGCTTTTGTACATCTTGGGATCGTTGCCCGTCAGATTCGTTCCGCTATGCTGGAGCAACTGAGTGAAGATTACATACGTACCGCCCGCGCCAGCGGGCTCCCGGGCTGGTACATCGTGCTGTGCTATGCATTGCCTAACGCACTTATCCCATCAATCACCGTCCTCGGCCTGGCGCTGGGCGATCTGCTCTACGGTGCGGTATTGACCGAAACGGTCTTTGCCTGGCCTGGCATGGGCGCCTGGGTGGTGACCTCAATTCAGGCTCTCGACTTCCCGGCGGTAATGGGATTTGCGGTGGTGGTCTCGTTCGCCTATGTGCTGGTCAACCTGGTGGTGGATTTACTCTATCTGTGGGTAGACCCTCGAATTGGACGTGGAGGTGCTGAATGATGCTCACACAAGAAACACCGACCGCCCCTCAGACAGCACGCCGCCGCACGGACTGGGCCAAACTGTTCTGGATGATGAAAAGTAGCCCGCTGACGCTGGTTGGCGGGGTCATCATCGTATTGATACTGCTGCTGATGGTGCTGTCGCCGTGGATAACACCCCACGATCCGAATGCCATCAATTTGAGTGCGCGCCTGCTGCCCCCGTCAGCCGCTCACTGGTTTGGAACCGATGAAGTCGGTCGCGATCTGTTCAGCCGCGTTCTGGTAGGAAGTCAGCAATCTGTCGTTGCGGGTTTGGTGGTAGTGGGTATCGCCGGGGGATTGGGCTCACTGCTGGGTTGCTTGTCGGGTGTCATGGGCGGGCGGGCCGACGCGATAATAATGCGGATGATGGACATTATGCTGTCCATTCCTTCGCTGGTGCTGACGATGGCGTTGGCCGCCGCGCTGGGCCCCAGCCTGTTTAACGCCATGCTGGCGATTGCAATCGTCCGTATCCCTTTCTATGTACGCCTCGCCCGCGGTCAGACGTTAGTGGTACGCCAGTTTACTTATGTACAGGCTGCCCGGACCTACGGCGCTTCACGCTGGCATCTGATTAGCTGGCACATTTTACGCAATTCTCTGCCGCCGCTCATTGTGCAGGCATCACTGGATATCGGCAGTGCGATCCTGATGGCCGCCACGCTCGGGTTTATCGGTCTGGGCGCCCAGCAACCCAGCGCTGAATGGGGTGCGATGGTCGCAATTGGCCGCAATTACGTGCTTGATCAGTGGTGGTATTGTGCTTTTCCCGGCGCCGCCATTCTGATTACCGCCGTGGGCTTTAATCTCTTTGGCGATGGTATTCGCGATCTGCTGGATCCGAAAGCCGGAGGAAAACAGTCATGACACAACCCGTACTGGAAATCGAAGATTTGCATCTGAGTTTCCCCGGCTATAAAGCTGACGTGCATGCGCTGAACCATGTATCACTGCACATCAACCGCGGAGAAATCGTTGGTGTGGTGGGTGAATCCGGTTCCGGTAAGTCCGTGACCGCCATGCTCACCATGCGTCTGCTACCGGAGGGAAGCTATCGTATTCACCAGGGACGCGTTTCGCTGCTGGGTGAAGATGTGCTCAATGCCAGTGAGAAACAAATGCGCCAATGGCGCGGTGCACGTGTCGCGATGATCTTTCAGGAGCCCATGACAGCACTGAATCCGACCCGCCGTATCGGCCAGCAAATGGTGGAGGTGATCCGCCATCATCAGGCGTTAAGCCGCACGGATGCCCGCCAGAAAGCCGTCGCTCTACTCGAAGAGATGCAAATCTCGGACGCGCCGGAGGTCATGAAACGTTTTCCGTTTGAGCTTTCCGGCGGTATGCGCCAACGCGTGATGATTGCGCTAGCCTTTTCGTGCGAGCCGGAGCTTATCATTGCCGATGAACCGACCACTGCACTGGACGTCACGGTGCAACTGCAGGTGCTGCGTTTGCTGAAGTTAAAAGCGCGCGCCAGCGGAACAGCGGTGTTATTTATCAGCCATGATATGGCGGTGGTTTCACAGTTATGTGACCGGTTGTATGTCATGTATGCCGGGAGTGTGATTGAGAGTGGCCCGACGCAAACCGTTATTCAACGCCCGACTCACCCCTATTCCATCGGCTTGCTGAAATGTGCACCGGAACACGGCGAACCGCGCGCATTGCTGCCCGCCATTCCCGGCACCGTGCCGAACCTAACCTGCTTACCTGCTGGATGCGCGTTTCGCGACCGCTGCTTTGCCGCTGGTCCTCGTTGTGAAGAAACGCCGGCGTTAAGTAGTCAGGGAGGTGCAGATCAACAATCTGCCTGCTGGTATCCGCAACTGGAGACAACACATGTCTGATTTTTTACTGGCGCTGCAGGATGTTCATGTCAACTTTCCTGCGCGTAAAAACTGGCTTGGCAAGATTACGGAACGGGTGCATGCGCTCAACGGTCTGGATTTACAGATTCGCCAGGGTGAAACGCTGGGGATTGTTGGCGAATCCGGCTGTGGAAAAAGTACGCTGGCGCAACTGTTGATGGGCATGTTGAAACCCAGCCAGGGAAGCTATTCTCGCCGTGGTGATAAGCAGCATAACGGTATGCAAATGGTCTTTCAGGACCCGCTTTCATCACTGGATCCGCGCTTACCGGTGTGGCGGATAATTACCGAACCGGTGTGGATCCAAAAACGGAGCCCGGAGCGTGAACGACGCATGCTTGCCGAGGATTTGGCACGGCAGGTGGGCATTCGTCCTGAATATCTCGACCGCTTGCCGCACGCGTTTTCCGGTGGACAGCGCCAACGTATTGCTATTGCCCGGGCGCTATCGTCAGAGCCGGATGTTATCGTCCTCGATGAGCCCACTTCAGCGCTGGATATCTCCGTGCAGGCGCAAATTCTCAACCTGCTGGTGTCGCTACAGGCGCGCAGAAACCTGACCTACGTATTGATATCGCATAACGTGTCGGTGGTCCGCCATATGAGCGACCGTGTGGCGGTGATGTACCTCGGGCAAATTGTTGAGCTGGGCGATGCCCAACAGGTTCTCACTCACCCCGCCCATCCGTACACACGATTATTACTGGACTCGGTCCCTAAAACGGGCGCACCGCTGGCGGAAGATTTGGTGTTACGTAAAACCGAGCTACCGGGAAACCGAACGTTGCCCCAGGGCTGCTTTTTCCGTGACAGATGTCCATTGGCAACCCAAGGTTGTGAGAAGAAACAGGCATTGCTGAAGAGTGATACCGGATGTGACGTTCGCTGCTGGCGGGCGGTTACATGACCTGAGCCGTTGAGAAAAGTCAGGTGCGATACGCCTTTTTCAGTGAATCCACCAGCACCTCGGAAGCGGTAGATAATTTATGATGCGCCGAACGCAAAACCCCGATCCGACGCTGGATCACCGGCGTATCCAGATCGATACAGGTTGCGCCTAACTCTGTCATTTGCGTGCGGCATAGTGCAGGTACGGCGCTACCGCCCAGACCGTTAGCCACCAGACGGCCAACGGTCACCAGTTGATGGCTCTCCAGCGCTACTTCCAGCGTATGTCCGCTTTGCACCAGTTGTTCTTCCAGCATCAGCCGCACGGCGGACGGGCGTTGCAGGGTGATAAAATCCAGCGTCAGCAGTTCGCGCCACGCTATACGATCCCTGTCTGCCAGTCGACAGGTTGGCGGCACAATCGCGATAAAACGATCCACGCCGAGCGGCGTGAAATGCAGATGTCCCGAATAGTCCGGCTCGAAGGCTATGCCCATCTCGACCCGCCCTTCACTGACCATTTCAATCACGTGTTCATTAATTACATCGTGAACCGTTACGTTGATACCGGAATAAGAATCACGAAATGTTTTCAGTACCGATGGCAGGACGTTAGCGGCAAATGAGGGCATGGCGGCGATCGATATTTTACCGCGCTGCAGCGTAAAGCGCTGGCGCATGGCTTCTTCCGTATTCTCCCAGTCCGCCAGCAGCTGTCGCCCCATATTCAGCAGCGTTTCTCCCTCCTGCGTCAGGGTCACTTTGCGGGTCGTTCTTAACAGTAACGCCCCGCCCAGCGAATCTTCCAGTCCTTTAATCGCCAGGCTTAACGCGGGTTGCGACATATTCAGTCTTTCGCTGGCATGAGCAAAATTCAGAGTGTGAGCTACCGCTAAAAACGCGCGTAACTGTTTGATGCTCATTCCCATTTCGCATTCCTTTAACTTGTTGAATACCTTTAATTAACATTAAATTGATAAAAAAACCCAATGAGTGAGTCACAAATTTAAAATTAACAAATCATTTTTCACCCCCAATGATGTCGGCAAGGACAACTGGGGAGGCAAGTGTATGGCTGGACTGGATAAACGTGTTGCCACTTATCAAGAGGCGCTGGAAGGACTGACCGACAACATGACGCTGCTGGCAGGTGGTTTTGGTCTATGTGGGATCCCTGAAAACCTGATTACCGAAGTACGCCGTCGGGAGGTTCAGGGACTTACCGTTGTATCAAACAACTGCGGCGTGGATGGCTTTGGCCTTGGCGTGCTGCTGGAAACGCGTCAGGTGCGCAAAGTGGTCGCGTCCTATGTGGGGGAAAACGCCCTGTTTGAGAAACAGGTGCTTAGCGGCGAACTGGAAGCCATCCTGACGCCACAGGGTACGCTGGCAGAGCAGTTGCGCGCGGGCGGCGCGGGGATCCCGGCATTTTTTACCGCGACCGGATATGGAACCCCCGTGGCGGAAGGGAAAGAGGTTCGCGAGTTTGCCGGACGCCCTTACATCCTTGAGCAGGCGATAACCGGTGATTTTGCGTTGGTTAAAGGCTGGAAAGCCGACTGGTACGGCAACGTCATCTATCGCCACACCGCACAGAATTTTAATCCGCTGATGGCCGCCGCCGGGCGCATTACCGTCGTGGAAGTCGAAGAAATTGTCCCTCCCGGAGAACTGGACCCTGCTGCGATTCACACTCCCGGAATTTTCGTTAACCGCATCATTCAGGGGCAGTTTGAAAAACGTATTGAACAACGCACCCTGCGCCAGAAAGGAGCCTGACCATGTTAACGCGTGAACAAATGGCGATGCGCGTCGCCCGCGAGCTGCGCGACGGATATTACGTCAACCTTGGGATCGGCATTCCCACGCTGGTGGCAAATTACATCCCTGATGGCATGGACGTGATGCTGCAATCAGAAAACGGTTTGCTGGGTATGGGGCCGTTTCCCACAGAAGACGAAATTGATGCCGACATGATCAACGCCGGGAAACAGACAGTGACGGCGCGCAAAGGCGCGGCGATTTTCGACTCGGCGCAATCCTTCGCCATGATCCGCGGCGGCCACGTTGATCTGACGGTGCTCGGTGCGTTTGAAGTCGATGTTAACGGCAATATCGCCTCATGGATGATCCCCGGAAAAATGGTGAAAGGCATGGGCGGCGCGATGGACCTGGTTGCCGGAGCTGACAATATCATTGTGGTAATGACCCATGCTTCCAAAAGCGGTGAGTCCAAACTGCTTCCCGCCTGCACCCTGCCGCTGACAGGCGTGGCCTGCATCAAACGCGTGCTTACCGACCTGGCTCTGCTGGAAATTGCCGACGGTGCGTTCATTCTGCGTGAGCGTGCACCGGGCATCAGCGTGGATGAAATTGTCGCCAGAACCGCCGGCAAGCTGATCGTTCCCGAAATTGTCCCCGAAATGCACTTTAGCTGAGGAGCTGACCATGCAGGATGTTGTTATTGTCGCGGCAACGCGCACCCCGATTGGCAGTTTTCATGGCGCGCTGGCACCACTTTCCGCCGTGGAGTTAGGCACGGCGGTAGTCCG
>NZ_SZWU01000060.1:412920-419066 GCF_005280935.1 Citrobacter sp. wls757
AAACGGCTGTGGCACCTGAGCAAATCGATGAGGTGATCTTAGGTCAGGTTTTGACTGCGGGCTGCGGCCAGAATCCAGCCAGACAAACGGCGTTACGGGCAGGACTGCCGGTCACCACGCCCGCGTTAACCATCAACCTGCTGTGTGGCTCAGGTCTGAAGGCGGTGCATCAGGCTGTACAGGCGATTCGCTGTGGCGATGCGCAAATCGTGATTGCCGGGGGCCAGGAGAGCATGAGCAATGCGCCCTATTATCTCGACGGCGCGCGGGCCGGTCTGCGGTTGGGTCATGCCAGTATGAAAGACAGCGTGGTGCATGACGGCCTGTGGGATGCGTTCAACGACTATCACATGGGTATTACTGCCGAAAATCTGGCGGATAAGTTCGTAATCAGTCGTGAGCAGCAGGACGCTTTTGCCCTGCACTCCCAGCAAAAAGCTGCCGCCGCCATTGAAGCGGGTCGTTTTAACGCGGAAATCACGCCGGTCAGCGTCCCACAGGGCAAAAAGCCGCCACGTGTGGTGGACCGTGACGAACAACCTCGCCCGGATACTCAGGCCGACAAGCTGGCGCAACTTAAACCGGCGTTTCGTCCGGGTAACGGCACGGTGACCGCCGGAAATGCATCATCCATCAATGATGGTGCCGCCGCGGTGATGTTGATGAGCGCCGCCAAAGCGGCGGAACTCAATCTGCCAGTGCTTGCCCAGGTGGCGGGCTACGCGGTTTCTGGCGTCGATCCCGCCATTATGGGCATTGGGCCGGTAGAAGCGTCACTCCAGTGCCTGAAGCGTGCTGGCTGGACGCTAAATGACGTGGATCTTATCGAAGCCAACGAAGCCTTTGCTGCGCAAGCGCTGGCGGTTGGCGAATCCCTGAACTGGGACAGCAACCGGGTAAACGTGAACGGCGGTGCGATTGCGCTGGGGCACCCGATTGGCGCATCAGGTTGCCGAATTCTGGTAACGCTGCTGCATGAAATGGCGCGTAGCAACGCAGCCAAAGGATTGGCCACGCTGTGCGTAGGTGGTGGTCAGGGGGTGGCGCTGGCGGTAGAACGTCCGCAGGGGGGAGCTCATGCAAAGTAAGCCTATCTGCGTTCTGGGCGCGGGGTTAATGGGTGTCGGCATTGCTACCCACTTCGCCCGTTTTGGTTACGATGTCTGGTTATACGATACCGATAGCAGCCGAATTGCAGAAATAAGCGCTGTAGCCGGCGGTATTCTGGATGAGCTGATTGTCACCGATCAATTTGCAATTGGTGAAAAAACGTCGGTCGTGGCTCGCCTGCACGGCACAACCTCACTACAGGATATTGCCGCATGCCGGTTACTGATTGAAGCGATCCCGGAGCGGCTCGAACTCAAACACGCACTGTATGCGCAACTGGAAGAGCTGATCGCGCCGGAGGCCGTTATTGCCAGTAATACCAGCGGCCTGCCGCCGGATGCGCTGGCAGAAAAACTCGCCCATCCTGAACGGTTGCTGATCGCCCATTTCTGGCACCCGCCACATTTTATTCCGCTGGTCGAAATTGTACCTGGCACCGCAACGAAGCCGGAGTATCTCCATGAATTGCAACAACAACTGATCGCGATGCAACTTGAGGCGGTGGTGCTCGACCGCGCCGCACCAGGATTTGTTGGCAATCGACTGCAGTTTGCCCTGCTGCGTGAAGCGCTACATATCGTTAAAAGCGGCATCGCCAGCGCAGAAGTGGTTGATCAGGTGATGCGCGCCTCGCTCGGACGTCGCTATGCAATGGTCGGTCCGCTGGAGGCTGCTGATATGACCGGACTTTCTACGGTGCAGGACATTTGTCGGCATCTGCTTCCGGAACTGGCAACCGGCAGCGACATGATGACGCTGGTCGCTGACAAGGTCGCCAACGGTAATACCGGTGTACGCAGTGGTCAGGGTTTTTATCATTGGGATGATTCGCGCAAGGAATACATCCAGCAACGCAGGGAGCATCAGCTGCGATTTGCCCTGAAGCCATAACGTCTCTTTCTGTACCCCAATATAATAATAAGGAGTCATGATGAGTGTATTAATCGCCCTGGCAGCGCTGGGCCTGCTGATGCTGGCAGCCTATCGCGGATACAGCGTCATTCTGTTTGCCCCCATCGCAGCATTAGGTGCTGTATTGCTTACCGAACCCAGCGCCGTCGGCCCTGCCTTCACCGGCCTGTTTATGGAAAAAATGGTCGGTTTTGTGAAGCTGTACTTCCCGGTGTTCTTGCTGGGGGCCGTGTTTGGCAAGTTAATCGAGTTATCTGGATTTTCACGTTCCATTGTTGCCGCCGCTATCAACATCCTCGGTCGTCGTCATGCCATCCCGGTGATTGTGCTGGTATGTGCGTTGTTGACCTACGGCGGCGTATCGCTGTTTGTGGTGGCCTTTGCGGTGTATCCGTTCGCGGCTGAACTGTTCCGTCAGAGCAATATTCCTAAACGCCTGATCCCGGCAACCGTTGCTCTGGGTGCCTTCTCCTTCACCATGGATGCCCTGCCAGGCACACCGCAGATCCAGAACATTATTCCGACCAGTTTCTTCGGTACCAACGCCTGGGCCGCGCCGTGGCTGGGTTTGATAGGTTCCGTATTTATCATCGTTGTTGGTCTGGTTTATCTCGAACGTCAGCGTCGTAAAGCACAGGCTAAGAATGAGGGTTATGGGACTGAACTGTTAAACGAGCCGGAAACGCCGGATAACATTAATCTGCCGAACCCGATCATCGCGATCTCTCCGCTGATCCTGGTTGGGGTATTTAACCTGCTGTTTACCCGCTGGATCCCACAATGGTATGGCGCCACGCATCAGCTTGAACTTCCGGGCCTTGCCAAGCCGATTACCACCGAAGTCGGTAAAATCACCGCTATCTGGGCAGTGGAAGCAGCGCTGATTTCTGGGATCCTGCTGGTGGTGCTCTTCGGCTACCGCAACATAAAAGGTCGCCTGGCGGAAGGCAGCAGAACGGCGGTTGGCGGCGCGATCCTCGCGGCGATGAACACCGCGTCAGAGTATGGTTTTGGCGCAGTGATCGCCGCCCTGCCAGGTTTCCTTGTACTGTCAAAAGCACTGGCGGCTATTCCTGACCCGCTGCTCAATGAAGCTATCAGTATCACTACGCTTGCCGGGATCACCGGTTCGGCGTCTGGTGGGATGAGTATTGCCCTTGCCGCCATGTCTGACACCTTTATCGCGGCCGCTCACGCTGCCAATATCCCACTTGAAGTCTTCCACCGCGTGGCGTCTATGGCCAGCGGCGGTATGGACACCCTGCCGCATAACGGCGCAGTCATTACCTTATTAGCTATCACCGGTCTCAGCCATCGTCAGGCGTATGGCGGAATTTTTGCTATTACCGTCATTAAAAGTCTGGCCGTACTGTTTGTCATCGGCGTCTTCTACACCACCGGAATTGTTTAAGGAGAATCATCATGAACTTAACGGGAAAAACCGCCCTGGTTACCGGCTCGACCAGCGGTATCGGATTAGGTATCGCACAGGTGCTGGCGCAAGCGGGCGCCACCCTGATCCTCAACGGGTTTGGTGATGTGGATGCCGCCAAAGATGCTGTTGCCCAATATGGCAAAACACCAGGCTATCATGGCGCGGATCTGAGCGATGAAGCGCAAATTGCCGACATGATGCGCTATGCCGAGAGCGAATTCGGCGGTGTTGATATTCTGGTCAACAACGCGGGGATCCAGCATGTATCCCCGGTGGAAACCTTCCCGGTTGATAAATGGAACGCGATTATCGCTATTAATCTCTCTTCCGTTTTTCACACCACGCGTCTGGCACTTCCTGGTATGCGCGCGCGAAACTGGGGGCGCATCATTAATATCGCTTCTGTTCACGGCCTGGTGGCCTCAAAAGAGAAATCTGCCTACGTAGCGGCGAAGCACGGCGTGGTGGGATTCACCAAGACCCTCGCACTGGAAACCGCGCAGACGGGTGTCACCTGCAATGCGCTGTGTCCCGGTTGGGTGCTCACGCCGTTGGTTCAGCAGCAGATCGATAAGCGTATTGCCGAAGGCGCAGAGCCTGAGGCTGCGCGTGACGCCCTGCTATCGGAAAAGCAGCCGTCGCGCGAATTCGTCACGCCGGAACAGTTAGGTGAGCTGGCACTATTTCTGTGTTCAGACGGTGCGGCGCAGGTGCGCGGCGTAGCGTGGAATATGGATGGCGGTTGGGTAGCGCAATAACATCATCAGGTGCCGGATAAGACTGACTTACATCCGGCACAGTCATAGGCCGGATAAGACGCAGTCGCATCCGGCACGCCACGATTAAGACTTCAGCTGATAATCCAGCGTAATTTCCGCGTTCAGTACCTGCGATACCGGGCATCCGGCTTTTGCTTTCTGGATGATGCCGTCAAACGTGGCGGCGTCTATCCCCGGCACGCTCACCTGGCTATGCAACGCGACTTTAGTGATCGCAAATCCGGCATCTACTTTATCCAGAGAAACATCGGCAGTGGTATCAATGGCATCTGGGGTAAACCCCGCTTCACCCAGCATCAGCGAAAGTGCCATCGAGAAGCAGGCTGCATGGGCCGCGCCAATCAACTCTTCAGGATTGGTGCCTTTCTCACCTTCAAATCGTGTATTAAACCCATACGGTTGCTGATTCAACACGCCACTTTCGGTCGACACAGTGCCTTTGCCGCGCTTAATGTCGCCTTCCCAGTGTGCCTGACCTTTCTTATGGATAGTCATTACCGCTCTCCTGTGTTGTCGTCGGAGTTACTAGTATAGGACGGCTGAGAAAAAGCATGTTACATACGGGATAGTTCTCATTTGCCGCTTAAGCATTGACCTTTCAGATAAAATGACCGACCATCCAGAAAGCCGTTATGTTGAACATCGGCTTTATATCAGGTTGTATTTCGTCCGTTCTCATACGGGCTCGCCCTTGAAACCAGTAACAGGATTAAGGAGTTAGAATGAAATCGAACCGTCAGGCCCGTCATATTCTCGGACTGGACCACAAAATCTCAAATCAACGTAAAATCGTGACCGAAGGTGACAAAACCAACGTGGTCAATAATCCTACTGGAAGAAAGCGCCGCACTGACGGCAAGTAGCCTTTCGCACGTCTGACTGAGTAACGAGATAAACACCATTGCAACCGCAGTGGTGTTTTTGCTTATAAAACCCCTTAACCCATTCACAATGCTTTATACTTCGCCCGTTTCCCTGGCGGACAGGCCACATACGATCATAAAGAGCGCCAGGGACGGTTATTCAAAAAAGAGTGAGTGACATGGAAAACGAAACCAAAAAACTGCGTTCCCTTTACATCCCCTACGCTGGCCCGGTACTGCTGGAATTCCCTTTACTGAATAAAGGGAGCGCCTTCAGTGTGGAAGAACGCCGTAACTTCAACCTGCTGGGGTTACTGCCGGAAGTGGTCGAGACGATTGAGGAACAGGCTGAACGCGCCTGGATCCAATATCAGGGATTCAAAACCGAAATCGACAAACATATTTACCTGCGCAACATCCAGGACACCAACGAAACCCTGTTTTACCGACTGGTGCATAATCACCTGGATGAAATGATGCCAGTTATCTATACCCCAACGGTCGGCGCGGCCTGTGAGCGTTTCTCTGAGATTTATCGTCGTGCGCGCGGCGTGTTTATCTCTTATCAGAACCGCCACAATATGGACGATATCCTGCAAAACGTCCCTAACCACAATATCAAGGTCATCGTTGTCACCGATGGCGAACGTATTTTAGGTCTTGGCGATCAGGGGATCGGCGGGATGGGCATTCCAATCGGTAAACTGTCGCTGTATACCGCATGTGGCGGAATTAGCCCGGCCTATACTCTTCCGGTGGTACTGGACGTGGGGACCAACAACCAGCAACTGCTGAACGATCCGCTGTATATGGGCTGGCGCAATCCGCGTATCACTGATGATGAATACTACGAATTCGTTGATGAATTCATCCAGGCCGTGAAGCATCGCTGGCCGGACGTGCTGTTGCAGTTTGAAGATTTCGCCCAGAAAAACGCTATGCCACTGCTGACCCGTTATCGTGATGAAATTTGCTCGTTTAACGACGATATTCAGGGCACCGCGGCGGTTACTGTCGGTACGCTGATTGCGGCTAGCCGCGCGGCCG
>NZ_SZWU01000060.1:419191-427477 GCF_005280935.1 Citrobacter sp. wls757
TAAGCGAAGAAGCGGCGCGTCAACGCGTATTCATGGTCGACCGCTTCGGCCTGTTAACAGACAAAATGCCGAACCTGCTCTCCTTCCAGACCAAACTGGTGCAAAAACGCGAAAATCTCCAGCATTGGGATACCCAAGAAGATGTGCTGTCGTTGCTCGATGTGGTCCGCAACGTTAAGCCGGATATCCTGATCGGCGTTTCCGGACAAACCGGCCTGTTTACCGAAGAGATCATCCGCGAAATGCACAAGCATTGTCCGCGTCCGATCGTCATGCCGTTGTCTAACCCCACTTCCCGTGTTGAAGCTACACCACAGGATATTATCGCCTGGACCGAAGGTAACGCGCTGGTTGCGACCGGTAGTCCATTCGCACCGGTACTGTGGAAAGATAAAATTTACCCAATCGCCCAGTGTAACAACGCCTATATCTTCCCGGGTATCGGCCTGGGTGTGATTGCGTCTGGCGCGTCGCGCATCACTGATGAAATGCTGATGTCGGCGAGTGAAACGCTGGCGCAGTATTCACCGCTGGTGCTCAACGGTGAAGGTCTGGTGCTACCGGAACTGAAAGATATTCAGACCGTTTCTCGCGCCATTGCCTTTGCCGTCGGTAAAATGGCTCAGCAGCAAGGTGTGGCAGTGAAAACCTCCGCCGAAGCGCTGCAACAGGCAATTGACGATAATTTCTGGCAGGCAGAATATCGCGACTACCGTCGTACCTCTATTTGACGGTTTGCCCGGCGGCACACTGCTGTCGGGCGTTCAACACTTGCGCTTTTGCGTAACTTACGATTACACTTTGGCCACCGATTAACATTCTGAAAAATAAAAGGAGGATACTTATGCTGTACTGTGAACGTTTTATCGTTTCACATGCTTTTGGCGATCGCCAGTGCTCAAGCGTTATCGGTATCGTGCTGCGATAACTTCTGCTTGAGCGAAGCTAACTTCTAAATCCCCTTCTCTCGGGCTTACCGGGTTATCGTCAGCGATGTTTGACGAGGCGTTTTCACGCCTGTAACTCTTGAGTAAGCAACAATGAGCACATTGCTAACCGCACAATCCTTACACGTTGATACGGCATTCGGCACGCTATTCGACGATCTTTCCTTTACCCTGAAAAAAGGCGACCGCATCGGGCTTATCGGTTACAACGGCTGCGGCAAAAGCACGCTGTTAAAACTGCTCGATGGCACGATCTCGCCCACCAGTGGGGCAATCGCGCAGGCGAATCACTGCCATCTCGCACGTGTAGAACAACATCTACCTGACAATATACTGCCTCTTACGCTGCAGGAAGCCGTTCTCGCTCAACTTCCCGAGCATGAACGCGCAGCTCAGCAGTGGCGGGTTGAAGCACTGCTTGCCGAAATGGGTTTTACGCCAGAGAATTTATCTCTGACTGCGCAAACATTGAGCGGTGGCCAGCACACGCGCTTGCTATTAGCGCGGGCACTGATGCGTAATCCTGACCTGCTGCTGCTGGATGAACCGGGTAACCACCTGGATTTGCCTACATTACTGTGGCTTGAGCAGTTCTTACAGAACTGGTCTGGCAGTTTTGTGGTGGTCTCCCACGACCCACAACTGCTGGACGCGGTGACTCACGGAACCTGGATCTTGCGCGATCGCACCCTCCATGCGTTTGATCTACCCTGTAGTGCAGCGCGTCAGGCTCTGGCAGAAAGAGATGTCAGCGATGCTCTGCGCCACAAGGCTGAGCAAAAAGAGATAGACCGGGTGACTGCCAGCGCCAAACGGCTGGCAACCTGGGGGCGGGTCTACGACAACGAAGATCTCTCCCGCAAGGCAAAGCAGATGGAAAAACAGGTACAGCGCCTGAAAGAGGTGCAAACAGAAGTAACGTCAGGAAGTCAGTGGACACTAACATTGCAGGGTGATGCCCTGCGTGCAGATCGTTTGCTGGAGATGACCAATCTGTCTGTAGCCCCTGCTCCCGGTGCAGATACACTGTTTTCCATTGCCGGTATCCGGTTAAAAAGCGGCGATCGCGTGGCGATTGTCGGGCGTAACGGTTGCGGGAAATCATCGCTGTTAAGGCTTATCTGGCAACAGTTTCAGTCACAGCTGGCATCGCCTTCATTGGTGTTACACCCGCGCGTTACCCTAGGTTATTACGACCAGACGCTGCATCAGCTTGCCGATAACGATTCATTGTTTGACGCGCTGGAAGCGTTTGCCCCGCAGCCAGAGATTCGCAAGATGGCGTTGATTAGCGCGGGATTTCCGTGGGTTCGTCATGCGCAGCGAGTCAGCACGTTAAGCGGCGGTGAGCGCTCCCGGTTACTATTTGTTGGGCTGACGCTTGCGCGCTACAGTCTGCTGATGCTCGATGAACCGACCAACCATCTGGATATGGAAGGCAAAGAGGCGCTGGCAGAAACGCTACAAAGCTATAACGGCGGCGTGTTGCTGGTCAGTCACGACCGGCAGCTTATCAGCCAAAGCTGCAACCGGTTCTGGCTAATCGACAATGGCGAACTCAGTGAATGGCACGATCTGGAGGCGGTCAATGCGCGTATTCGGGAAACGTCCGCGGAGATAACCGTTCCCAAAACGGTGGCTGAAGCGAAAACTGAAATAAGCGGTGACAGCGATAGATTGCTGGAACAACTTCTCGATCTTGAGCAGCGTCTGGCCGACGATCTCGCACGCAAGCCGAAACATCAAAAACCGTTGTTACAGGCGCAATGGCGCAAGGAGATTGAACATCTGAACGCACAACTGGAGTAATCTTTATTGCCGGATGGCGCAAGCTTATCCGGCCTACATCAGCAAAATGCGCGTGTAGGCCAGCCATCCGGCAATTCTTGCGTGACGCTTTCCAGTTATTCCCCTTCTCCCTTTTTCTTTTTGCACATTCGCCGCACAATTTTAAATATCGCAATCTTGGTGTTGCGTTTAACGGAACATTGATGGTAGTGTTCCTCTTGAAGGAACAAGGATGATACGGATGATCATGAACTTCAGGCACAAGGGATTGCGCGATTTGTTTCTTCATGGACGAACATCAGGCGTTATGGCGAAACATGTCCGACGATTACGACACAGACTTGCCGTTATTGATGCGGCAAGCAAGGTTACAGATATCAATATGCCCGGTTATAAGCTACATCCTCTGGTGGGGGAACGCGACGGCATATGGGCAATTTCTGTTTCAGGTAACAGGCGTATTACGTTTGAATTCGTCAATGGCGACGCGTACATACTGGATTACGAGGACTATCATTGATGAAGATGGCAAATCATCCCCGTCCTGGGGATATCATTCAGGAAGCGCTGGAAGAACTCAATGTCAGCCTGCGCGAGTTTGCCAGAGCTATGGAGATTGCACCGTCAACGGCAAGTCGACTATTAACCGGGAAAGCGGCTCTGACGCCTGAGATGGCGATTAAACTCTCCGTAGTGATTGGCAGTTCACCCGAAATGTGGTTAAACCTGCAAAATACCTGGAGTCTGGCAGAGGCCCAAAAAAGCGTGGATATTTCACGTCTGCGTAAGCTGGCGGTACAGTGATATAAATGCCGGATAAACTTTTGTCATCCGGCATACCATTTATTGCTGCGGTTTTTTCTCTTTCCAGGCATCCCAGGCCTGTTTGATCTCTTGCTTTGCCGTAGCGGCGTCATTGAAACCGTTTAATTCGACCTTCTTGCGCCCTTCCGGCAGATCTTTGTACACGCGGAAGAAAGATTCCAGACGTTGAACTTCAATCTTGGGCAGATCGCTTAACTCTTTGATGTCGTCATAAGTGGGGTCAATTTTACTGGCCGGAACGGCGACAATTTTGTCGTCCTTTTCACCGCCGTCGATCATCTTCAGTACGCCAATAGCGCGCAGCTTAATCAACGTTCCCGGAGCAAGCGGCGCACGGGTATAAAAAATGACGTCCAGCGGGTCACCGTCACCGGCTAAAGACTGGGTGAGTGAACCGTAGTTGGCGGGATAGGCAACCGGCATTGACTGGAAGCGATCGGCAACGATAAAACCGGTTTTGGCGTCGGTTTCATATTTAATCATTCCACCTGCCGGAATTTCGGTTACGGCATAAAACTCTTCCGGGTTGTTCTCCGGCTGAGGAAATTCGAGGATGTTCTGCGCCTGAGCTGAAGCACAAAGAAACACGCTGACTGCGAGTAATTTTTTCACCAGATGCATTGTCTTTTAACTCTTCTATTATCGGAAAGACAACACCTTACGTTCAGCAGATGACAGAAACATGACGTTTTTTTGGCAAAAAAATGGCGCTACCGATGTAGCGCCATTGCGTAGAGGGAACATCAGAGATTAGTTAACCCCTTCCTCGCTCTCTTTTTTCGCTTCTTGTCTTTCAACTTCGCGATACCAACGTGGGTGATGTTTCTTCGCCCAGCGACGGCTCACTTTCCCTTCAACCATGCCTTTAATCGATCCTTTCACCCAGAATGCCATATACATATGGATGAGGATGGCGTGCATCAGAATAATCCCCGCCGCCGCATGGATCAGCAGGCTATAGCGCACGACCTGCATCGGGAAGAACTGCGCAAAGTACGGACGCCAGATAATGATACCGGTAATCAGCAGCACGAAAATCATGCTCATAATCGACCAGAACATCATTTTCTGCCCGGCGTTGTATTTGCCCACATCTGCCACTTTGTGTTCATTGCCTTTCAGTACTTCCACAATGTTTTTCAGCCACGGAATATCTTTCTTATCCGGGATGTTGTGGTGCACAAAGCGTACAAACATGAACATCAGCGCCACGAAGATCAGTATGCCGAAGAACGGGTGCAAAATGCGTCCCATCTGCGGCGTACCGAAGGTTTGCGTCAGCCATTGCAGAGTCGGGAAGAAAAATGAAATCCCCGACAGCGCTACCAGGAAGAAGCAGATCACCACCGTCCAGTGACAGGCGCGGTCGATAAACTTCGTGCGCACAATCATTTTCGACTTACTCATGATGGTCCTCCTCGTCGTCGTCCACTTCCTTATTCGGACCAATACCAATGTAGTGGTAAATCAGTCCGGCGAAGGTGGCGATAAATCCGGCAGCGGCCAGCGGCTTCAGCGCCCCTTTCCACAGATTGATAGAGGTATCTATCTGCGGGTCTTTTGGCAGACCGTGATACAGTTCAGGCTGGTTGGCATGATGCAGAACGTACATGACGTGCGTGCCGCCCACACCTTCCGGGTTGTAGAGACCGGCATGTTCAAAACCGCGAGCTTTCAGTTTTGCCACACGCTGTTCGCCCATTTCCAGCATTTCCTGCTTGGTGCCGAAATGTATTGCCCCGGTCGGACACGTTTTCACGCAGGCAGGTTCCTGCCCGACGCTGACGCGGTCCACACACAGCGTACATTTATACACGCGGTTATCCTCTTTATTGAGGCGCGGAATATTAAATGGACACCCGGCAATACAGTAGCCGCAGCCAATGCAGTGCTCTGACTGGAAATCGACAATCCCGTTGGCGTACTGGATGATGGCCCCGGCAGACGGGCACGCCTTCAGACAGCCCGGATCTTCACAGTGCATACAGCCGTCTTTACGAATCAACCACTCCAGCTTGCCGTTCTGTTCGGTTTCGGTAAATCGCATCACCGTCCAGGACTTGGCGCTGAGATCGGCGGGGTTGTCATAAACCCCGACGCAGTGGCCGACTTCATCGCGGATATCGTTCCACTCTGAGCATGCCACCTGACAGGCTTTACAGCCTATGCAGGTGGAAACGTCGATCAGCTTCGCGACCTCTGCTTTGTAATCACGAGCCTGAGGCGGCGGCGTGATGGAGTTTGTTGCGGACCGTTTGATGATGTCCTGCGTTTCCATAGACATATGTTCGCCTCCCTTACGCCTTCTCGATGTTAACTAAAAACGCTTTGTATTCCGGCGTTTGCGAGTTTGCATCACCGACGTTCGGCGTCAGGGTGTTGGCGATAAAGCCTTTACGCGCGACTCCTTCAAAGCCCCAGTGGATTGGGATCCCAACCGTTTCTACCTGCTGACCGTTGACGTTCAGGGTACGCAGACGACGAGTGACCACGGCAACTGCGCGAATAAATCCACGTTTGCTGCTGACTTTCACGTGATCGCCGTTGTTGATCCCCTTCGCTGCCGCCAGCGTTTCGCTGATTTCCACAAACTGCTCCGGCTGGGCAATCGCATTCAACAATGCGTGCTTGGTCCAGGTATGGAAATGTTCGGTCAGACGATAGGTCGTCCCGACGTACGGGAAGTCCTGTTTCGTGCCCATACGGAGTTTATCCGCTTCGTACAGACGCGCTGCCGGGTTGGAGATCACATTCGGGTGCAGCGGGTTAGTGCCAAGCGGCGTTTCCATCGGCTCGTAGTGTTCCGGGAACGGACCTTCCGCCATCTTATCGATAGCAAACAGACGCCCCAGCCCTTCCGGCTGCATGATAAACGGATTGGTGCCACTGCCCGGTGCTGCGGTATTGAAGTCAGGGATATCGTTCCCCGTCCACTTCGTACCGTTCCACTGGATAAGCATGCGTTTTGGATCCCACGGTTTACCCTGCGGATCCGCCGAAGCGCGGTTATACAGCACGCGACGGTTCAGCGGCCATGCCCAGGCCCAGCCCAACGTATTACCGAGGCCTGACGGGTCGGCGTTATCGCGATTGGCCATCTGGTTGCCCTGCTCGGTCCAACTGCCGGTATAAATCCAGCAGGATGATGACGTAGAACCATCATCGCGCAGCAGCGCAAAGCTGTTGAGCAACTGACCTTTCTTCGCAACCAGCACGCCGTTGGCATCATAGAGATCTTCCAGCGCATAGCCGTTGTTCTCTTTCGCCACTTCTTCGGAGTGCGGTTCGTCCGGCTGCTTATAGTTCCAGCTCATTTTCAGAACGGGTTCTACAGCTTTACCGCCTTCAGTGCGATACATGTCGCGCAGGCGGTGGTAAATACCGGCAAGGATCTCGCCGTCGTTGCGGGCTTCACCCGGTGCGTCCTGACCTTTCCAGTGCCACTGCAGCCAGCGGCCAGAGTTGGCGATGGAGCCGTCTTCTTCCGCAAAGCAGGTAGAAGGCAAACGGAAAACTTCGGTCTGAATCGACGCCGGATCAACGTCGTTTGATTCACCGTGGTTCTGCCAGAACGTTGAAGTTTCGGTCACCAGCGGATCGATAACCACCAGATACTTCAGTTTGCTGAGGCTCTGCACCACTTTGTTTTTGTCCGGGAAGGACGCAACAGGGTTAAAGCCCTGACAGATGTAGCCGGTGACTTTCCCGCTATCCATCATGTTGAAGTATTTAATGACGTCGTAGGACTGATCCCACTTCGGCAGCCACTCAAAGCCCCAGTCATTTTCTTTCTGCGCTGCATTGCCGTAGAAAGATTTCATCAGGCTGACGAAGAACTTCGGATAGTTGCCCCAGTAGTTAACCTGATCGGCCAATGTCGCTTTTGGCGTGTTTGCGGCCAGATAGGTTTGCAGGTCTGTCTGTTTCTCTGACGGCAGCGTCAGGTAGCCCGGCAGGCTGGTAGAGAGCAGACCTAAGTCGGTTAACCCTTGAATGTTGGAGTGGCCGCGCAAGGCGTTGACACCGCCACCTGCCATCCCCATGTTGCCGAGCAGCAACTGGATCATCGCCATGGTGCGGATGTTCTGCGCCCCGACGGTATGCTGAGTCCAACCCAGCGCATACAGGAACGTGGTGGTGCGATCGGCTGCGCTGGTGGAAGCCAGCACTTCGCAGACTTTCAGGAAGTCTTCTTTCGGCGTACCACAAATGTTTTCCACCACATCCGGCGTGTAGCGGGAAACGTGCTGTTTTAGCAGGTTCCAGACACAGCGAGGATGGCTTAACGTTTCATCGCGTTTCGCGTAGCCGTTTTCATCGAACTGGTAGTTCCAGGACGATTTATCGTATTGGCGTTTTTTCGCGTCATACCCGCTGAACAGACCGTCTTCAAAAGCATAGTCATCCCGCACCAGCAGGCTGGCATTGGTGTAATGCTTAACGTATTCAGCGTTAATTTTGTTGTTTTCAATCAGGTACAGCAAGACGCCGGACAGGAACGTAATGTCCGTGCCGGAACGAATTGGCGCATAGATATCCGCCACCGAAGCTGTACGTGTAAAACGAGGGTCAACAACAATCAGCGTGGCATCATTGTTGTTTTTAGCTTCCATCGCCCAGCGGAATCCCACCGGATGTGCTTCAGCGGCGTTACCGCCCATCACCATCACGACGTTAGCGTTTTTAATATCAACCCAGTGGTTGGTCATCGCACCGCGACCAAATG
>NZ_SZWU01000060.1:427487-435596 GCF_005280935.1 Citrobacter sp. wls757
CGCCTGGTTGTCTACTGCCAGCATGCCGAGTGAGCGCACAAATTTTTGCGTCAGCATGCCGGTTTCATTACTTGCCGCAGATGCACACAGCATCCCGGTTGAAAGCCAGCGGTTTACCGTTACGCCCTGCTCATTCTTCTCAATAAAGTTGGCGTCACGGTCATTTTTCATCAGCTTCGCGATACGGGTGAATGCTTCATCCCAGCTGATACGCTGCCATTTGTCGGAACCTGGTGCACGGTATTCCGGGTAACGCAGACGGTTTTCACTGTGCACGTAATCCAGTAATCCTGCGCCCTTAGGGCATAATGCCCCACGGCTCACCGGATGATCCGGATCCCCTTCAATATGGTAAATCGACTCTTTGGCGTTTTTTGCTCCATCTCCCAGGCTATACATTAATAGCCCGCAACCTACGGAACAGTATGTGCAGGTGTTTCGAATCTCTTTGGCGCGTAACAGCTTATAGTTTCGCGCCTGAGCCAGTGCCATTTTGGGTGCAAAACCCAGAGCAGCTACTGTTGTTCCCGCCATACCGCCCGCGCAGATTTTAAAAAATTGTCTGCGGCTGACGTCCATTGCTTTCCTCTTTTTTGCAGGGATTCGTACAGGACATCTCTCAGATCGCGCCAGCGCGGCATAATTGAAAGATGACATGTACAACTTCGCGACGAAACTATCAGCTATATCCATATTTTTTTTGCGTCAAATCAATAACGAAACGGTTCCGCTACTAAATAGTGCACTTTGTTTAACCTTTGTACCCATAAGGGGGTAGGTGAAAGGTAATTAGTTAGCGCGCTACGGTGTAAAAGTGCTATAAATTTCAGCTTAAATTTTTGCCAGCACCATG
Organism: Citrobacter sp. wls757; assembly: GCF_005280935.1. NCBI lineage: Bacteria > Pseudomonadati > Pseudomonadota > Gammaproteobacteria > Enterobacterales > Enterobacteriaceae > Citrobacter > Citrobacter sp. wls757. Next base: position 428,341 of record NZ_SZWU01000060.1, read on the forward strand.
GACAGACAATCAGAATGACAAAACAAAAAGCGACGTTAATTGGGCTCATTGCCATCGTGCTCTGGAGCACGATGGTCGGGCTAATGCGTGGGGTGAGTGAAGGACTGGGTCCTGCGGGTGGCGCAGCAATGATTTTTTCGTTAAGTGGCCTGTTGCTGATTTTTACCGTCGGCTTTCCGAATATCAGAAAAATTCCTGTGCGTTATTTAATCGCGGGTAGCGTGCTTTTTGTTACCTATGAAATATGTTTAGCGCTGGCTCTCGGTTATGCGGCTACTCGTCACCAGGCTATTGAAGTCGGTATGGTCAATTATCTCTGGCCGAGTCTGACGATATTGTTTGCTATTTTATTTAATGGTCAAAAAACAACCTGGCTGGTGATCCCTGGATTAATTATCGCATTGACCGGGGTTTGTTGGGTATTGGGTGGCGAAAATGGCCTTAATCCTGGTGAAATTATAAACAACGTTGCCAGCAGCCCGCTGAGCTATTTCCTCGCCTTTCTTGGCGCATTTATCTGGGCAACGTATTGCACGGTGACCAATAAATACGCAAAAGGCTTTAACGGTATTACCGTATTCGTTTTACTAACGGCTGCAAGTTTGTGGGTTTACTATTTTATGACTCCGCAACCAGAAATGAATTTCAGCACTTCGGTGACTATTAAAATGTTCTCAGCGGCATTAACGTTAGGATTTGCCTATGCGGCGTGGAATATTGGCATTTTGCATGGCAACGTGACCATCATGGCCGTAGGTTCCTATTTTACCCCAGTGCTATCCTCTGCTCTGGCTGCTGTGTTACTCAGCGCCCCGTTGTCGCTATCTTTCTGGCAGGGTGCATTGATGGTTTGTGCGGGTTCGCTACTTTGCTGGTTGGCAACACGCCGCGCCTGAAAAAAAATCCGGGTTTTATCGCGCAAATCTGAAACCCGGCTACACTGTAATCAAATTAATGAATAATAAATGTTCATTCCACTTGTGGTTTATGTTTATTTTTGTTTAATTTAATGTTAAATAATTGGTGATTAATTAACTCCCGAAAATATTGCATGCTTATCTATATTCCTCAGTATGTATATATTATACCTGCGTGACTAACGCCATTTAAACCATAGACGGCACAATAGTCCCCTACGTAAATATACCCATTCAGATTTGTCACATATAAAGATTAATACAATCAGCTATATTATGTAGATCTGGATCACACAAATTCAAATATTTCGCAATATTATGAAACTTATTATTGAACTTATACCACTGCGTCATTTAAAAATAGTTTGCCATTGACGAACCCCTTCGTTTAGCAATGGTTTAGGAAACACACCAAGAAAAAATTATAAGGATTATTTAGAATGAAACTTAAATTAGTTGCAGTGGCAGTGACTAGCCTGTTGGCGGCAGGTGCGGTAAACGCAGCTGAGGTATATAACAAAGACGCAAACAAACTGGATATCTACGGTAAAGTTCACGCTCAGCATTACTTCTCTGACGACAACGGCAGCGATGGCGACAAAACCTACGCGCGTCTGGGCTTCAAAGGCGAAACTCAGATCAATGACCAACTGGTTGGTTTTGGTCAGTGGGAATATGAATTCAAAGGTAACCGCACTGAATCCACCGGTGGTTCCAACAGCGACAAAACTCGTCTGGCATTCGCTGGTCTGAAATTCGCTGAATACGGTTCTTTCGACTACGGTCGTAACTACGGCGTAGCATACGACATCGGCGCATGGACCGACGTCCTGCCTGAGTTCGGTGGTGATACCTGGACCCAGACTGACGTATTCATGACTGGCCGTACTACTGGCGTTGCAACCTACCGTAACACCGACTTCTTCGGTCTGGTTGAAGGTCTGAACTTTGCTGCTCAGTATCAGGGCAAAAATGACCGTGACAACCTGAAAGAAGCTAACGGTGACGGCTTCGGTCTGTCTACTACTTATGAGTATGAAGGCTTTGGCGTAGGTGCTACCTATGCGAAATCTGACCGTACCGACAAACAGTCTGTAGGTAACGGCGGTTTCATGGCTTCCGGTAAAAACGCTGAAGTATGGGCTGCTGGTCTGAAATATGATGCGAACAACATCTACCTGGCAACCACCTACTCCGAAACCCGCAACATGACCACCTATGGTGGCTCCGGTGTTACTGGTATTGCAGATAAAGCACAGAACTTTGAAGTTGTTGCACAGTACCAGTTCGACTTCGGTCTGCGTCCGTCCGTTGCTTACCTGAAATCCAAAGGTAAAGACATCAACGGTTACGGCGACCAGGATCTGGTTGAATACGTAGACCTGGGTGCTACTTACTACTTCAACAAAAATATGTCCACCTTCGTTGATTACAAAATCAACCTGCTGGATGACAACAACTTCACCAATGCAGCGAAAGTGTCAACTGACAACATCGTGGCTGTTGGTCTGAACTACCAGTTCTAATTTTGTTGTAGTCTGAATACAAAGCCAGTCCTCCAAGGGCTGGCTTTTTCTCTTAATGTAGACTCGGTCATAAGGAGTATGCCGTGCAGACATTCACTGGTCGTTGTCTTTGCGGACAGAGTCATTTTACCGTTGACGTCGAAATGCTGGATGTCTATGCCTGCCACTGTACGCTGTGTCAGAAATGGTCAGGCGGCATCGCCATGTATCTGGAAGCCAGCGCTCACCCGCTGATGTCGCCAGAATCGGCAGAACCTTCGCACTTTCCTTCTTCAAATCGTGGTGAACGGTTCTTCTGTTCCGGCTGCGGATGCCCACTGTGGTTTACGTTGACGGACAGCGATCGCTACTTTATTCCATGGACACTTCTGGAACTTAATGAGGTAGATCGCCGCCGCCTGATATTAGCGGCAGAGATCTATACGGAAACGCAACCTGCGTTCTGGAGACTGACGGGGCAATACGCTCGACTGAGTGGGAAAGAAGTCGAAGAGATGGATTACCCCTGTCATTTAGCTCACTAGTTATTAACGTTGTACCTTTGCCAGACTGAACCACATTCCTATCGCTAATATGATAAGCATGCTGCCGGCGCTGCTTAAGGCCACGCTATGTGACCAGGTGAACGCTTCTCTGGCAGCCGTCAGCAATGCCTCACTCAGTGACGACGGGAGCGAGTGCGCCAGTTGTACCGCCTCCCCCATTGACGATGTGGCTCGTTCTACTTCCTGCGGATTAAGTCCGGCTGGCGGCAGAATCGATGCAGAAAAGCTACGGCTCAGCAGTAAGCCAAAGATAGCGATCCCAAGTCCTGCCCCCAGTTCATAAGCCATTGTCTCGATGGCGCCAGCGGCCGCGGCTTTTTCCGCCGGCGCTGCTGCCATGATAGCCGCCGTTGAAGCCAGGAGCGCACTGGCGGCGCTGAAACCGAGCAAAGCCATCAAAATCCAGGCTTGTACCTGTTGGCTACTGAAATCCGTCATCGCCAGGCCGTAAAAACTGACGGCGCTCAGTGCCATGCCCGCCGTTGCCACACAACGTAATCCAAGGCGTGAAACCAACATACCGGCAATCGGTCCGCTGAAACCACTTGCCAGCATCACAGGCAGCATAAACAATCCAGCCTGATATGGTGTTAAACCGTGAACAAACTGTAGTTCCTGAGCCATCAGCAACTCAAAACCCACCAGCGTTATCATCGCGGTCATCGCCATCACTACACCGCTCAAGATAATGCGATGCGTGAACAGACGCATGTCAATCATCGGGCGGGCTGCCGCAAGCTGGATACGGACAAACTGCCACAACAGTAAAGCGCCGGTTAACAGCGTCAGGGTGATGGCAACGGTCGCCGTATGCCCTTTCAGCGCGGTTTTAGCGCTGTAAACCAACAGCAGAATGGCAACAATCAGCATGATCGCATGACCAAAATTTAACGATTGATCGCGACGTCCGGCCTGGCGCGGCACTAAGCGTGCGGTTAAAGCCATTACCACCAGGACAATCGGCACATTAATTAAGAATACAGACCCCCAGTAGAAGTGCTCCAGCAGCATCCCGCCAACCAGTGGGCCAAACGCCGCACCGCCGGAACCGACCGCTGCCCAGACGCCGAGCGCCATATTTCGATGCCGTTGCTCAGAGAACGTGGCGCGAATACCCGCCAGCGTTGCCGGAACAATCATCGCCGCGCCAATCGCCAATACCGCCCGGGTGGCAATCAGCCAGCTTGCGCTATGAGCAAAAGCGGCCGCCAGCGATGCGAGACCAAATAATCCACCGCCTAACAGCAGCAGACGTTTAAAGCCGATGCGATCCCCCAGCGCACCCATTGGCAATACCATTCCGGCCATTACCAGGGAATAAATATCAATGATCCACAGCAGCTCGTTGCCACTGGCACCCAGCGTCATACTCAGCGTGGGCGCGGCAACGTGCAGCACCGTTGCATCAATCGCAACAGGGATGTAGACCAGCACAATAATGACTAACGTTAACCACTGACGAAACATAAAACTCCCTAACGAAACCAAAACTGGACACATGTCCAGCTTTAGCGATCCTACGGAAAATTGAACATATGTCCAACTTTTTGTTAGACTGCGATCTATACGGGTACAGGAGGAATGATGAGCTATCTAAATCGGGATGAACGTCGGGAAGTGATTCTGCAAGCAGCAATGCGTGTCGCACTTGAAGAAGGATTTTCCGCCATGACGGTTCGACGCATTGCTGCAGAAGCTCACGTCGCGACGGGCCAGGTACATCACCATTTCGCCTCTGCCGGCGAACTCAAATCCCAGGCATTTGTGCGCCTTATCCGCACCCTACTTGATGCCGAACTGGTCAGCGAAGACGCCAGTTTCCGTGAGCGACTGCATGCGATGCTAGGCAGTGAAGATGGTGGTCTGGAACCCTATATTAAGCTATGGCGTGAAGCACAGGTTGTTGCGGGTAAAGATCCGGAAATTAAAAGCGCCTACCTGTTGACCATGCGAATGTGGCACGAAGAAACCGCCAACATCATTACACAAGGACAGAAAGCCGGTGAGTTCTCATCCGCGCCTGATGCCGCCGACGTCGCATGGCGCTTAATCGCATTAGTCTGCGGCCTGGATGGTATGTACATATTAGGTATTGAGGAAATGGCCGATCCTGCATTCGATCGTCATCTTGATCGTATGATAACGCAGGAGTTATTTATTTGATGTAATAGATGGATTAACAATACATCTTTTATGTTTACAATTAGTAACACTTAAGCAACGTGTAATTCTCCCATCACGCCGCGTTATTGCGCTTTTTTATCTATTCTTTCAGTCAATATTCCTAAAACTTTTCAATAGTTTCTAAAAAGAAGCCGCGCGGCGCTGCATGCGTTTATTTCTTTTTCATGAACGGCATGTGCATGGAGAATAATATGTCATCATCAAATGAGAAAAATAATCGTTATCTTTTAACTGACTGGAAACCAGAGAACCCCGGCTTTTGGGAAAATAAAGGCAAGCACATTGCGCGCAGAAACCTCTGGATATCAGTAAGTTGTCTGCTGCTTGCGTTCTGCGTCTGGATGTTGTTTAGCGCCGTAGCCGTCAATCTGAATAAAATTGGTTTTAATTTCACCACCGACCAACTGTTTTTATTAACGGCATTGCCATCTCTTTCTGGTGCAATATTACGCGTGCCCTACTCCTTTATGGTACCTATATTTGGTGGTCGTCGCTGGACCATTTTTAGCACGATTATTCTGGTTATTCCCTGCGTCTGGCTCGGATTTGCCGTGCAAAATACCGCTACTCCGTTTGGAGTATTTATAATCATTGCGCTGATGTGTGGTTTTGCTGGCGCTAACTTTGCCTCCAGCATGGGCAATATCAGCTTTTTCTTCCCCAAAGCGAAGCAAGGTAGCGCATTAGGCGTTAACGGTGGTCTCGGCAACCTCGGCGTCAGCGTGATGCAGTTGATCGCGCCACTGGTGATCTTTCTGCCCATATTTACCTTTTTGGGCGTACAGGGCGTACCGCAAGCTGACGGCTCGTTATTGTCGCTGGCCAATGCCGCATGGATATGGGTGCCGTTGCTGCTGATAGCCACCGTGGCAGCGGGCATGGGAATGAACGACATTGCCAGCTCGAAGGCCTCAATTGCCTCTCAGTTACCGGTCCTCAAACGTTTTCATCTGTGGTTATTAAGTCTGCTGTATCTCGCCACCTTCGGTTCATTTATCGGTTTTTCGGCAGGCTTTGCCATGCTGGCGAAAACCCAGTTCCCCGACGTGAATATCCTGCAACTGGCGTTCTTCGGCCCCTTCATCGGCGCGCTTGCACGATCGGCGGGTGGTGTTATCTCTGACAAGTTTGGTGGTGTGCGTGTCACCTTAATTAACTTCATCTTTATGGCACTGTTCAGCGCCCTGCTGTTTCTCACTTTGCCCGGCTCGGGCGAAGGTAGCTTTATCGCGTTTTACCTGGTGTTTATGGGCTTGTTCCTGACCGCGGGTCTGGGCAGCGGTTCAACCTTCCAGATGATTGCGGTGATCTTTCGCAAAATCACAATTTATCGGGTGAAGCTGCATGGTGGTACCGAAGAACAGGCTCAGCGGGAAGCGGTAACCGATACCGCCGCCGCCCTGGGATTTATTTCCGCTATTGGCGCAGTGGGGGGCTTCTTCATTCCTAAAGCGTTTGGCTCATCGCTGGCGTTGACCGGCTCTCCGGTGGGTGCCATGAAAATATTCCTCGTGTTTTACATCGTCTGCGTGCTGGTGACCTGGTTGGTCTATGGCCGTAAATCACAAAAAAAATAACAAAATGGATACCGCAGGATCGGACATTTAGGTAGGTCGGATCAGGCCTGGAGTTCGATTCACCGTCGGCAATATTATCGAAGCAGGAGTTATGTCATGAGTAAACTGTTAGACCGCTTTCGCTACTTTAAACAAAAGGGCGATACGTTTGCCGAGGGGCACGGGCAAGTGATGCACACCAATCGGGACTGGGAAGACAGCTATCGTCAGCGCTGGCAGTTCGACAAAATTGTGCGTTCTACCCACGGCGTTAACTGTACCGGCTCATGCAGCTGGAAGATCTACGTTAAAAACGGGCTGGTGACCTGGGAAACGCAGCAAACCGACTACCCGCGTACTCGTCCTGACCTGCCAAATCATGAGCCCCGTGGCTGTCCACGCGGCGCCAGCTACTCGTGGTATCTCTATAGCGCTAACCGCCTGAAATATCCCCTGGTGCGTAAACGCTTAATCGAATTGTGGCGCGACGCCCTCTCCCGCCAGCCCGATCCGGTGCTGGCCTGGGAA
>NZ_SZWU01000060.1:435632-446721 GCF_005280935.1 Citrobacter sp. wls757
ATTATGAACGACCCGCAAAAATGCCAGAGCTACAAGCAGGTACGCGGGCGCGGTGGATTTATCCGTTCGAACTGGAAAGAGCTTAATCAGCTGATTGCTGCCGCCAACGTCTGGACGGTGAAAACCTACGGCCCGGATCGCGTGGTCGGCTTCTCCCCGATCCCGGCGATGTCGATGGTTTCCTATGCCGCCGGCACTCGCTATCTCTCGCTAATCGGCGGAACATGTCTGAGTTTCTATGACTGGTACTGCGACTTACCGCCCGCGTCACCGATGACCTGGGGCGAGCAGACCGACGTTCCTGAATCCGCCGACTGGTATAACTCCAGCTATATCATCGCCTGGGGTTCTAACGTGCCGCAGACTCGTACCCCGGATGCGCACTTTTTCACAGAAGTACGCTACAAAGGCACCAAGACGATTGCCATTACGCCGGATTACTCGGAAGTCGCCAAACTGTGCGATCAGTGGCTGGCCCCCAAACAAGGGACAGACAGCGCACTGGCAATGGCGATGGGCCACGTCATCCTGAAAGAGTTCCACCTCGACAATCCCAGCGATTATTTCCTCAATTACTGTCGTCGCTATACCGACATGCCGATGCTGGTTTTACTGGATGCCCGCGAAGATGGCAGCTACGTGCCTGGACGCATGATGCGTGCTTCAGACCTTGTCGATGGCCTGGGTGAAAGCAACAATCCGGAGTGGAAAACGGTAGCCTTTAACAGCGCTGGCGAACTGGTTGTCCCGAACGGATCTATCGGTTTTCGCTGGGGGGAAAAAGGCAAATGGAACCTGGAACCACTGGCGGCTGGCGCTGAAACTGAACTTTCTCTTTCGCTGCTTGGTCAGCATGATGAAGTGACCGGCGTGGCATTCCCCTATTTTGGCGGCAACGAAAACCCACATTTTCGCAGTGTAAAACAAGAACCGGTGCTGATCCGTCAACTACCGATAAAACATTTTACCCTCGCTGACGGTAGCCGTTGCCCGGTGGTGAGCGTCTATGATCTGGTGCTGGCGAATTATGGCCTCGATCGTGGTCTGGATGATGTTCATAGCGCGCAAGATTACAGCGAAGTGAAAGCCTACACCCCGGCCTGGGGCGAGCAAATTACGGGGGTGCCACGCCGTCATATCGAACAGATCGCCCGTGAGTTTGCCGATACGGCGCACAAAACGCATGGCCGTTCGATGATCATTCTCGGGGCTGGCGTCAACCACTGGTATCACATGGATATGAACTACCGTGGCATGATTAATATCCTGGTGTTCTGTGGCTGTGTGGGACAAAGCGGCGGCGGCTGGGCGCACTATGTGGGTCAGGAGAAACTGCGTCCGCAAACCGGTTGGTTGCCGCTGGCCTTTGCGCTGGACTGGAACCGACCACCGCGTCAGATGAACAGCACTTCGTTTTTCTACAACCATTCCAGCCAGTGGCGTTATGAAAAACTTACCGCGCAGGAACTCCTCTCTCCACTGGCCGATGCGTCGAAGTTTAGCGGACATTTGATTGACTTTAACGTGCGGGCTGAAAGGATGGGCTGGCTGCCGTCTGCGCCGCAGCTTAACCTCAACCCTTTGACTGTTAAAGCAAAAGCCGAACAAGCAGGGCTATCTCCTGCGCAATACACCGCACAGGCGCTGAAGTCAGGTGATATTCGTTTTGCCTGCGAACAGCCAGATAACGGCAAAAACCATCCGCGCAACCTCTTCGTCTGGCGCTCTAACCTGCTCGGCTCCTCCGGTAAAGGGCATGAATACATGCTCAAATATTTGCTGGGTACCGAAAGCGGGATCCAGGGGGAAGCGCTCGGTTCAAGCGAGGGTATTAAACCTGAAGAGGTTGAATGGCAGTCGGCGGCGATAGAGGGCAAGCTCGATCTGCTGGTCACGCTCGATTTCCGTATGTCCAGTACCTGTTTGTTCTCCGATATCGTTCTGCCAACCGCTACTTGGTATGAAAAAGACGATATGAATACCTCGGATATGCATCCGTTTATTCACCCGTTGTCTGCGGCGGTCGACCCGGCATGGGAATCGAAGAGCGACTGGGAAATTTATAAAGGCATCGCCAAAGTATTTTCTGAGGTTTGCGTCGGACACCTTGGACAAGAAACGGATGTGGTATTGCAACCGCTGCAACACGACTCTCCGGCAGAGCTGGCGCAGCCGTTTGACATTCAGGACTGGCGCAAAGGCGAATGCGATCTCCTCCCGGGCAAAACGGCACCGAATATCGCCGTTGTGGAGCGTGACTACCCCGCCACCTACGAACGCTTTACTTCACTTGGCCCGCTCATGGACAAACTCGGTAACGGCGGGAAAGGCATTGCGTGGAATACCCAGGCGGAAGTCGATTTCCTCGGCAAGCTGAACTACACCAAGCGCGAAGGCCCGGCAAAAGGACGCCCGCTGATTGACACCGCGCTGGATGCCTCTGAGGTGATCCTCGCCCTGGCACCGGAAACAAACGGTCAGGTGGCGGTGAAAGCCTGGGAAGCGCTGGGGGCGATGACCGGACGCGACCATACGCACCTGGCGTTGAACAAAGAAGACGAAAAGATCCGTTTTCGCGATATCCAGGCGCAGCCGCGCAAAATCATCTCCAGCCCCACCTGGTCCGGGTTGGAAAGTGAACATGTTTCCTATAACGCAGGCTATACCAACGTCCACGAGCTGATCCCATGGCGTACTCTGTCCGGTCGCCAGCAGCTGTATCAGGATCACGCGTGGATGCGAGCGTTCGGTGAAAGTCTGGTGGCGTATCGTCCACCTATCGATACCCGCAGCGTCAGTGAAATGCGCGAGGTTCCGCCTAACGGCTTCCCGGAAAAAGCGCTCAACTTCCTGACGCCGCACCAGAAATGGGGGATCCACTCCACCTATAGCGAAAACCTGCTGATGCTGACGCTGTCGCGCGGCGGACCTATTGTCTGGATCAGCGAGACCGATGCCAAAGAGCTGGGCATTGAGGATAACGACTGGATTGAAGCCTTCAACGCCAACGGTGCGCTCACCGCGCGTGCAGTGGTGAGTCAACGCGTGCCACCGGGAATGACCATGATGTATCACGCTCAGGAGCGAATCATGAATATCCCTGGCTCAGAAGTGACCGGGATGCGCGGCGGGATCCATAACTCGGTGACCCGCGTCTGCCCGAAACCCACGCACATGATAGGTGGCTATGCGCAGCTGGCATACAGCTTCAACTATTACGGTACGGTCGGCTCTAACCGCGATGAGTTCATCATGATTAGAAAAATGAAAAATATTAACTGGCTGGATGATGAAGGTCGCGATCAGGTACAGGAGGCGAAAAAATGAAAATACGCTCACAGGTAGGCATGGTTCTTAATCTGGATAAGTGCATCGGCTGCCACACCTGCTCCGTCACCTGTAAAAACGTCTGGACCGGGCGTGAAGGGATGGAATATGCGTGGTTTAACAACGTCGAGACTAAACCGGGGATTGGCTATCCAAAAAACTGGGAAGATCAGGAAGAGTGGCAAGGCGGCTGGGTTCGCGATGTTAACGGCAAGATAAGACCGCGTCTGGGCGGCAAGATGGGCGTAATCACCAAAATTTTCGCCAACCCGGTAATCCCGCAAATCGATGATTACTATGAGCCGTTTACGTACGATTATCAGCATCTGCATAGCGCGCCGGAAAGCAAGAATCAGCCCACTGCGCGTCCGCGTTCGCTGATCGATGGTAAGCGGATGGACAAGATTATCTGGGGTCCAAACTGGGAAGAACTGCTTGGCGGCGAATTTTCAAAACGTGCCCGCGACCGTAACTTCGAGAAGATGCAAAAGGAGATGTACGGCCAGTTCGAAAACACCTTCATGATGTATTTACCGCGCCTGTGCGAGCACTGCCTGAATCCAAGCTGTGTCGCCACCTGCCCAAGCGGTGCTATCTATAAGCGTGAAGAAGACGGCATTGTGCTGATCGACCAGGACAAATGTCGCGGCTGGCGCTTGTGCATCAGCGGCTGTCCGTACAAAAAAATCTACTTTAACTGGAAGAGCGGTAAGTCAGAGAAGTGCATTTTCTGCTACCCACGTATTGAGTCCGGCCAGCCGACGGTATGTTCGGAAACCTGCGTTGGACGTATTCGTTATCTCGGCGTATTGCTGTACGACGCCGACCGCATCGAAGAAGCGGCCAGCACCGAGCATGAGACCGATCTCTATGAGCGTCAGTGCGATGTATTCCTCAATCCGCACGATCCGGCGGTCATTGAAGAGGCGTTAAAACAAGGTATTCCGCACAACGTCATCGAAGCGGCCCAACGTTCGCCAGTCTACAAAATGGCGATGGACTGGAAACTGGCGCTGCCGCTGCACCCGGAATATCGCACCCTGCCGATGGTCTGGTATGTACCGCCATTGTCACCGATTCAGTCGGTCGCCGACGCGGGCGGACTGCCGCACAATGGCAACATTTTGCCGGCGGTTGAGTCGCTGCGAATTCCGGTTCAGTACCTCGCCAACATGCTCAGTGCGGGTGATACCGGTCCGGTGCTGCGCGCGCTGAAACGTATGATGGCCATGCGCCACTATATGCGTGCGCAGACAGTGGAAGGCGTGACGGACACCCGCGCGATTGAGGAAGTGGGTTTGACCGTTGAGCAGGTTGAAGAGATGTATCGCTATCTGGCCATCGCCAACTATGAGGATCGCTTTGTGATCCCGACCAGCCACCGCGAAATGGCGCGCGATGCCTTCCCGGAGAAAAACGGCTGCGGATTTACTTTCGGTGACGGCTGCCATGGCTCAGATACCAAATTCAACCTGTTTAACAGTAGCCGTATCGATGCAATCGACATCACCGAAGTGCGCGATAAAGCGGAGGGTGAATAATGCAAATCCTGAAGGTTATCGGCCTGCTGATGGAATATCCCGACGAGCTGCTGTGGGAGTGTAAAGACGACGCGCTGGCGCTTGTGGCCAGCGATGCCCCCATGCTTACCGAATTTAGCCAGGGATTGCTCAATGCGCCACTGCTGGATAAACAAGCGGAATGGTGCGAAATCTTTGACCGGGGCCGGGCCACCTCTCTGCTGCTGTTTGAGCACGTGCACGCCGAGTCCCGTGACCGGGGTCAGGCGATGGTTGATCTGCTGGCGCAGTATGAAAAGGTCGGGCTACAGCTCGACTGCCGCGAACTACCGGATCACCTGCCGTTGTATCTGGAGTATTTGAGCGTGTTGCCGGAGGACCAGGCCAAAGAAGGACTGCAGAACGTTGCTCCGATTCTGGCTCTGTTGGGCGGGCGCTTAAAACAGCGCGATACGCCGTGGTATCAACTGTTTGACGCCCTGCTGCTGCTTGCCGGAAGCCCTCTTTCAAGTGACAGTGTCACTAAGCAGGTTGGTACTGAAACCCGCGATGATACTCGTCAGGCGCTGGATGCGGTGTGGGAAGAGGAACAGGTGAAGTTTATCGAGGATAACGCCACCGCCTGCGACAGTTCACCGTTACAAAACTATCAACGACGCTTTAGCCAGGACGTTGCGCCGCAGTATGTCGACGTCAGCGCGGGAGGCCCGAAATGATACAGTACCTGAACGTCTTTTTTTACGATATCTACCCGTACCTGTGCGGTACGGTATTTATCCTCGGCAGTTGGCTACGCTATGACTACGGGCAATACACCTGGCGCGCCTCTTCCAGCCAGATGCTGGACAAACGCGGCATGGTGCTGTGGTCAAACCTGTTCCACATCGGCATTCTGGGGATCTTTTTCGGTCACCTGTTCGGCATGCTAACGCCGCACTGGATGTATGCCTGGTTCCTGCCGATTGCGGTGAAACAACAGATGGCGATGATTGCCGGTGGGCTTTGTGGCGTACTGACGCTGGTTGGTGGCGCAGGTTTGCTGGTGCGGCGTCTGACCAACCCGCGCATTCGTGCAACGTCTTCCACCGCTGATATTCTGATCCTTTGCGTTCTGCTGATTCAGTGTATCCTCGGCTTAACCACCATCCCGTTCTCCGCACAGCATCCTGACGGCAGTGAAATGCTGAAACTGGTTGGTTGGGCGCAGTCAGTGGTGACCTTCCAGGGCGGCGCATCTGCACATCTGGATGGCGTGGCGTTGATTTTCCGTGTGCACCTGGTTCTGGGGATGACTATCTTCCTGCTATTCCCGTTCACCCGTCTGGTCCACGTATGGAGTGCGCCGTTTGAGTACTTCACTCGCCGCTATCAGATAGTGCGTTCCCGCCGATAATTGAACTCTGATGCCCGGTAGCGCTTGCGCTTACCGGGCCTGCATCGCTATCCCGCTTTTTGTACGTTATGATGCTTCTCCATTTCAGGGAGAACACTAATGAAACCACAGGTTTACCACGTCGATGCCTTTACCTCGGTCCCTTTTCGCGGCAACTCAGCAGGTGTGGTTTTACATGCTGATGGACTGAGTGACGCGCAGATGCAGCTCATCGCTCGCGAGCTGCGTCATTCAGAAACCGCATTTCTGCTGACCAGTGACGACAGCGATGTTCGCATCCGCTATTTCACCCCGACGGTCGAAGTTCCTATCTGTGGGCATGCTACCGTCGCCGCGCATTATGTGCGGGCTAAGGTGCTGGGTCTGGGCAACTGCACGGTCTGGCAAACCTCGCTGGCCGGACGTCATCGGGTGGATATTGACGCTACCGGGAATGACTATCGCATTAGCCTTGAGCAAGGTGAACCGGGTTTTGAACCTCCGCTGGAGGGCGCTGTTCGTACTGCGATTCTCGATGCGCTGCACCTGAGCGAAGACGATATGCTGGCAGGCTTACCCATTCAGGTTGCCACGACCGGACATTCGAAAGTGATGATTCCACTGAAACCCGAGGTGGACCTTGACGCCCTTTCCCCTGATTTACCGGCTTTGACCGCCATCAGCCAGCAAATTGGCTGTAACGGCTTTTTCCCTTTTCAAATCCGCGAGGGCGAAAACGCCACTGATGGCCGCATGTTTTCACCTGCTATTGGTATTGTGGAAGACCCGGTTACCGGCAATGCCAACGGTCCAATGGGCGCGTGGCTGGTCCACCATGGGCTGATGGCGCATGATGGGAAAACGTTACGTGTTCAGGGGCATCAGGGCCGTGCGCTCGGGCGCGACGGGATTGTTGATGTGACGGTGACTATCCGTGAAAACCAGCCGGAAAAAGTCACCATTACCGGTTCGGCGGTGATCCTGTTTCACGCAGAATGGGCGATAGATTTTTAATTGTTCCCGAAGGCCGGATAAGGCGATGACGCCGTATCCGGCATGACTTCCGATGCCCCTATTTCCCCGCCTCCGGATGCGTATCAAACGCCGCCATGACCGTCGCCAGCTCATCTTCGGTAAACCCATGCTTCACGTCATCCACACCCAGTCCAAATCGTTCTTGCAACAACGCATACAAACTGGCGACATCAGGCAAATTAATCTGCTCTACCGCATGTCCATCCTGATAATGGGTAAAGTGAAAATTGGTTAACGTTAATTTCCCGCCGTCGGGCAGATGACGGCACATCAGCAGATGATGGCGAAAATGTGATTGCGGCCAGTGTGCGGACCAGAAGTTGCCCATCAGATAATCGCTCTGATGCTGCACGACCAGATCGAAACGATACATTGACTGCCAGTGTTCGTGATGACGGAACTGGAGAATCCAATCTTCACCTTCCTGAATCAGCCGATATTCGCCGTGTGGCGTCTTCTGCTCAGTGTTAGCCTGCAGACGAATCGGCGCCGTCAGCGTTTGTCCGCCGAAACCAACGTCGGCGATCCACTGCTCTCCCTGCAATTCAACCAGCAACAGACGATGCGTGCGCGGCGGCAGGCTTGACGGATTTGCCAGTACCACGCGACCGAGAAGGCTACGTACGTTAAAACCGATTTCGCGTAGCGCGCGTTCAAACACGCCATTCTGTTCAAAGCAATAACCGCCACGACGCGCCGTTACCAGCTTCTCTTCCAGCGACAAATCGTCAAGCTGCATCTCTCTTGGCAGTAATACATCCAGGTTTTCAAAGGGAATTGCGCTGTTGTGCAGTAGATGTAGCGCTTGCAAGGTTTCAAGGTTGACGTTGGCCGAACCTGACCAGCAAATACGGGCAAAATAAGCGGTTAAAAAAGGCGTCATACGGAGTTCCTGTTCGATTAATGCAGTACTTATAACGTATTTTTCGTTTTACGCTGTCGATTTTGTGCGTTGTTAATTCCTGTGAGGCGACAAAATCGCTAATACCGTTAATATCTATGTTTATTGTGGTGTGTTATCTCTCAGCCAAGGAGCATCCATGAGCCATTTTCGTCCGATCGAATTAAAACATGCCAGCCGGCTACTCAATCATGGCCCAACGATATTGATAACCAGCCGGGATGAGCATACCGAGCGGCGAAATGTGATGGCTGCGGCATGGTCAATGCCCGTGGAATTTGAGCCGCCGCGGGTAGCAATTGTTGTTGATAAGACCGCCTGGTCGCGGGATCTCATTGAACGTAGCGGTAAATTCGGCATCGTTATTCCGGGTATCGCCGCCGTCAACTGGACCTGGGCCGTAGGCAGCGTTTCCGGTCGCGTGGAAGATAAATTCAACTGTTACGGCATTCCCGTGGTACAAGGACCCGTGCTAGGTTTACCGCTGATAGAAGCGAAATGTCTGGCCTGGATGGAGTGTCGCCTGTTGCCAGCCACGGCGGCACAGGAAAAATATGACACTCTGTTTGGGGAAGTGGTCTCCGCTGCCGCTGATGAGCGAGCCTTCGTGGAAGGACGCTGGCAGTTTGATGATGGCAAGCTCAATACTCTGCATCACCTTGGGGCCGGAACGTTTATCTCCAGCGGGAAACGTATTATCGCAGGTGAATGATAGTATGCTAACGGATGGCAGTTCTGCTCTGTCATCCGCAACTGTTTTCTTAAAACCTCTGAAAAACCAGTTAGATAAATTACTCTGCCTTCCTTGCCTAATCATTCATGTGAATTATAGTTAATTTTGCACTAACTCAAATACCTAATCAAAACGCTATCCGTCAAAGCAGCATCCCCAACTGTACTTTTGAAGTGTCAGAGAGGTTTTACGATGCAACTTAATAGAATCGCACAAAGTTTTATACTTGCTGGGTTACTCACATCGTTTTCTGTTCCTCTTATGGCCGCTGAAGCCCCCAAAGACGCTACAGCCGCCACGCAACAAGCCAACAACGCGCTTTACAATCAACTGCCCTTCTCCGATAACACCGACTTTACCGACGCCCACAAAGGCTTTATCGCCCCACTCCCGCAGGACGTGATCAAGGGCGAGCAGGGAAATATTATCTGGAATCCGCAGCAGTACGCGTTCATCAAAGAAGGCGATAAAGCCCCGGATACGGTAAACCCGAGCCTGTGGCGTCAATCTCAGTTGATCAACATCAGCGGGCTGTTTGAAGTAACGGATGGCGTTTACCAGATTCGTAACCTCGATCTGTCAAATATGACCATTATTGAAGGTAAAGAAGGCATCACCGTTGTTGACCCGCTGGTCTCGGCAGAAACGGCCAAAGTCGGGATGGATCTTTACTTTAAAAACCGCGGTCAAAAACCAGTTGTTGCGGTGATTTATACCCACAGCCACGTTGACCATTACGGCGGCGTACGCGGCGTTGTCGATGAAGCCGACGTTAAAGCGGGCAAAGTGAAAGTTTATGCGCCAGCCGGCTTTATGGAAGCCGCGGTCGCTGAGAATATCATGGCCGGTAACGTCATGAGCCGCCGCGCGAGCTACATGTACGGCAACCTGTTAAAACCTGATGCCAAAGGCCAGGTCGGCGCGGGACTGGGAACCACGACCTCCGCGGGAACCGTTACCCTGATTGCGCCAACAAATATCATTGAGAAAGATGGACAAAAAGAGGTCATCGATGGCCTGACCTATGACTTCATGCTGGCCCCGGGTTCCGAAGCACCGTCGGAAATGCTGTGGTACATCGAAGAGAAGAAACTGATTGAATCCGCAGAAGATGTTACCCACACCCTGCACAACACCTACTCCCTGCGCGGAGCCAAAATTCGTGAGCCGCTGCCGTGGTCCAAATACATCAACGAAGCGATTGTGCGCTGGGGTGATAAAGCCGAAGTGCTGATGGCGCAGCACCACTGGCCAACCTGGGGTAATGACAAGGTGGTCAGCCTGCTGAAAAGTCAGCGCGATCTGTATCGTTACATCAACGACCAGACGCTACGCATGGCTAACGAAGGTCTGACCCGCGATGAAATCGCTGCCAACTTTAAGCTGCCGGACTCACTGGCACATACCTGGGCTAACCGCGGTTACTATGGCTCCGTGAGCCATGACGTAAAAGCGACCTATGTGCTCTATCTCGGCTGGTTTGACGGCAACCCGGCAACGCTGGATGAGCTGCCGCCGGAAGAGTCTGCGAAGAAATTTGTCGACTACATGGGTGGTGCGGACGCCATTTTGCAGAAAGCAAAAGCAGACTATGACCAGGGCAACTACCGCTGGGTGGCACAGGTGGTAAGCAAAGTCGTGTTTGCCGATCCAAATAACCAGGCCGCACGTAATCTGGAAGCAGATGCGCTTGAGCAACTGGGTTATCAGGCTGAATCCGGCCCGTGGCGTAACTTCTACCTGACCGGCGCGCAAGAGCTGCGTAACGGCGTGGTCAAAGGCCCAACCCCGAATACCGCCAGCCCGGATACCGTTCGTGCTATGACGCCGGAAATGTTCTTCGATTATCTGGCAGTGCATATTAACGGACAAAAAGCGGGTGATGCGAAGTCGGTGTTTAACATCGATCTTGGCAGTGATGGCGGTAAATATAAGCTTGAGCTGGAGAATGGCGTCCTGAACCATACCGCCAATGCCGAAGCGAAAGATGCCGATGCTACGATCACGCTTAATCGCGATACGCTGAACAAAATCATCCTCAAGGAAGTGACGCTGAAACAGGCACAAGACAGCGGTGACGTGAAGATAACCGGTGACGGCGCCAAGCTTGATGCCATGCTCGGCTATATGGATAAATTCGAATTCTGGTTCAACATCGTTACGCCATAAGCACAACGAAAACGGGCGGAAATCCGCCCGTT
>NZ_SZWU01000060.1:446775-456264 GCF_005280935.1 Citrobacter sp. wls757
TTTTAATTAATCTCGCCATCTGCGGCGCAATTTCCTTATCCCACACGGCCTGCCACGCCTCTGGCTCAACTTCATTGAGCGCCACGCTGACTGAACTGTCTTTGCTTTGCAAATGACGAATAATAACCTCGGTAATATCCGCCGCCAGGGCGGTTTTCTGTTCGTCGGTAAGAGAGCGAGGAAAACATTTAATATCAACGTGCGGCATAGCAGATTCCTTATTGTTTTGGGTTGCAGGTAACTTATGCGGACTCTCGTTCAACCAGATGAAAACCGACATCAATAATATCGTCTTCACGCGGAATTTGTTCGATACGATCGGCAAGCAGTGAGGCAGCACGTTGCCCGATGGCCCGTCTGTCGACGCTGACGGTGGTGATGGCGGGCCGATTGCTGGCAGCAAAATCCAGATCGCCAAAACCGATTACCGCCAACTCTTGCGGCACGCGTATACCGCGACTTTCGGCCTCCATGATCGCCCCCTGGGCTAGCGTATCAGAGCTACAGACAATGACATCAAACTCGCGCTCCGCCAATAGCTGCGTTAATCCAGTGCGTCCCAATGCCAGAGAGGCCGGTAGCGGGACGTCCACCTGTGCGTCAGCCGCAATACCATGACGACTCAACGCATCGCACAGTCCTTGTTTACGCTGGCCTGCCCGGCGATCGGCAGTCCATAACAACCCCGGACGTCGATAGCCTTTATTCAGCAGATAGTCTGCCACCGCTTGCCCGACCTTTTCATGCGAAAAACCGACCAGCATATCGATGGGTGTTGGGGTTAAATCCCAGATTTCCACGACCGGGATGGCCGCATTAAGAATCACTTTTTTCAGCTCAGCGGTATGATGAATACCGGTGAGTACTACACCATCCGGGCGACGAGAAAGCAGCGTCGCCACCAGCTCCGCCTCTGTTTGCGGCGTATAACCCGACACGCAGAGCAAAATGTGGTATCCGCGTTCTGCCAGTTCATCACTTAATGACTGGATGGTATCGACAAACATATTGTTGTTAATTTGCGGAATAACCACGGCGATAAGCTTGCTGCGACGCGACGCCAGTCCCCCAGCCAGTGCGTTGGGAATATAGCCGGTGGCGCGCACCGCCTGCATCACTTTTTCAACCGTTTTCGGGCGCACCAGCTGCGGGGTATTCAACGCCCTGCTCACCGTCATGGGTGACAATCCCGCGGTACGGGCAACATCTTCCAGCGTGGGAGCGCGCGGTGGTTTGGGATTTTTCACTGTCGATGCCCTTGTCAAAAATCGCTGATTTATGCTGGCATTATTCATCATGATTTTGGCTATTGCCAGCGTTGCTCAGTGATAACGCAGGGAAAACAGCAGCTTAGTTAATTATCGCCACTCACAATGATAGCGCAATCACAATGATTTGTGCATTTCTCCATAAAGTACTGGAATGTGACGTCGTTTATAATTTACCACCCTTCTCTCTCTGAATTTGTGAGCAATTGTTCAAATCGCAGTCAATTCGCTGGCACAGTGATTGCGCTAACATTAAAAATGATAGCGCAATCATTTGTTATCACCAGGAGAGAACAATATGTCTTTAAGTGCCAATTCCGATGCCGTGACCTATGCAAAATCGGCTAACGCTAAAACCGTAGCAGAAACCGGTGACCGTATTGAATGGGTAAAACTGTCTCTGGCTTTCCTTCCTCTGGCAACCCCCGTGAGCGATGCCAAAGTGCTCACCGGTCGCCAGAAACCGCTAACTGAAGTCGCCATAATCATCGCCGAGATCCGCAGCCGCGACGGGTTTGAAGGTGTGGGATTTAGTTACTCCAAGCGGGCTGGCGGCCAGGGAATCTATGCGCATGCCAAAGAAATTGCCGATAACCTGTTAGGCGAAGACCCAAACGATATCGACAAGATCTACACCAAACTGCTGTGGGCGGGCGCTTCCGTGGGACGCAGTGGCATGGCGGTACAGGCCATCTCCCCTATCGATATCGCTTTATGGGATATGAAGGCCAAACGTGCAGGATTGCCGCTGGCAAAACTGCTTGGCGCGCATCGGGACTCCGTGCAGTGCTACAACACCTCCGGCGGATTCCTGCATACGCCGCTGGATCAGGTGCTAAAAAACGTGGTTATTTCCCGTGAAAACGGCATTGGTGGTATCAAACTCAAGGTTGGTCAGCCAAACTGCGCCGAGGATATTCGCCGCTTAACCGCGGTGCGTGAAGCGCTGGGGGATGACTTCCCGCTAATGGTCGATGCCAATCAGCAGTGGGATCGGGAAACCGCCATCCGTATGGGACGTAAAATGGAGCAGTTCAATCTAATCTGGATTGAAGAGCCGCTGGACGCCTACGATGTTGAAGGTCACGCCCAACTGGCCGCCGCGCTTGATACCCCGATTGCCACAGGTGAAATGCTGACCAGCTTCCGCGAACATGAACAGCTGATCCTCGGCAATGCCAGCGATTTTGTTCAGCCCGATGCACCGCGTGTGGGAGGGATTTCACCGTTCCTGAAAATTATGGACCTGGCGGCTAAACATGGTCGCAAACTGGCTCCGCACTTCGCTATGGAAGTTCACCTGCATCTGTCCGCTGCTTATCCGCTTGAGCCATGGCTGGAGCATTTCGAATGGCTGAACCCGTTATTTAACGAACAACTTGAGCTGCGCGATGGCCGGATGTGGGTTTCCGATCGTCACGGTCTGGGCTTCAGCATCAGCGAGCAGGCGCGCCGCTGGACGCAATTAACCTGCGAGTTTGGCAAACGTCCTTAATTAATTTGGCGGGTAAGCAATACCCGCCCTCCTCCCCTACAAAAACGCTCTCAACCTTATGAAAGGAGTGGGTGATGAACACAATAATAAAGCGTACAAAAGTGCGTTACGGCATTCTGATATTTCTGTTTCTTGCGACCGTATTTAATTACGCCGATCGCGCGACGTTATCCGTCGTGGCGCCGATTATGAGCAAAGAATTAGGTTTTGATCCTGAAGCAATGGGGCTGGCCTTTTCTGCCTTCGGTATTTCTTATGTCATTATGCAACTCCCCGGCGGCTGGCTGCTGGATCGCTATGGCTCGCGTCTGGTATACGGCTGCGCACTGATTGGCTGGTCGCTGGTCACTATGTTTCAGGGCACCATTTATCTGTACGCCAGCCCGCTTGTCGTATTGATTATCTTACGATTACTGATGGGTGCGATTGAAGCTCCGGCCTTTCCGGCCAACAGCCGATTAAGCGTGCAGTGGTTTCCTAATAACGAACGGGGCTTTGTTACCTCTGTCTATCAGGCCGCGCAATATATCTCGTTAGGGATTATTACGCCGCTAATGACGATTATTTTGCATAATCTCAGTTGGCACTTTGTGTTTTATTACATTGGGGCAATAGGCGTTATTCTTGGCATCTTCTGGTTGGTCAAAGTCAGAGACCCTATGCATCATCCAAAGGTGAACCAGCAGGAAATTGACTATATTCGGGAAGGCGGTGGTGAACCGTCGCTGGGTAATAAAAAAGAGCCACAGAAGGTTACCTTTGCGCAAATTAAAAGCGTCTGCGTCAACCGCATGATGATTGGCGTATATATCGGACAGTTCTGCGTGACATCAATTACCTGGTTCTTCCTGACCTGGTTCCCTACTTATCTGTATCAGGCGAAAGGCATGTCGATCCTCAAAGTGGGGTTTGTCGCCAGTATCCCTGCCATTGCCGGTTTTATCGGTGGATTATTAGGCGGTGTTTTCTCCGACTGGCTTTTAAAGCGCGGCTACAGCCTGACGATTGCCCGTAAGCTGCCGGTTATCTGCGGAATGCTGCTTTCCTGCGTCATCGTTATCGCCAACTACACCTCGTCAGAATTTGTGGTGATCGCGGCGATGAGTCTGGCGTTTTTCGCCAAAGGTTTTGGCAATCTGGGATGGTGCGTACTTAGCGATACCTCGCCAAAAGAAGTGCTCGGTATTGCAGGTGGCGTTTTCAATATGTGCGGCAATATGGCCAGTATCATCACGCCACTGGTGATCGGCATCATTCTGGCGAATACCCAGTCTTTTGATTACGCCATTCTGTACGTCGGTTCGATGGGGCTGATTGGTCTGATTTCTTATCTGTTTATCGTGGGTCCATTGGATCGTATTACGCTGACCCCTTCTGTCGCGTAATTTAAAACTTATGGCGATAGTTCGCCCGCTGTTCCGGGATTTGCACTCCTGCGGAACAGCGTTTTTTACTCAAATAATCTTATTGCTTTTCAGTACGGTACGCAGCCTCGGATGCTGACAAACCGCATCGGCGATGGCGCTAATATTCGGCGTGTTGTCCTGAAACCAGTCATGCCCTGGTCCCCAGGAGCGCATAACGGCAATGTAAATGTCCAGCAGTGTTAGCTGATCCCCAAATGCGTACGGCTCGGCGCTTAGCTGGTTGTTCAGCCACATATAGAGGGATTTACGGTACTCAATGCAGTTCTTTTTCAACTGCGCCGGGGCGTCCGGTACCCATCGGTCAGGATAATCGGCATAGGTAAACGTGGGATAGACATTTGCCACCAACCATATCAGCAGACGCTGAAACTGCTGGCGTTCGGCGTGTCCAACGGGTGGTGAAAGTTCGGGGCGACGATCGAGGATCATCAGCGCGATCGCCGCCGTTTCCGTCAACACGCTGCCATTTTCCAGTACCAGCGTGGGCACCTGGCATAGTGGATTCATTGTTTTAAGCAACTCCCGCGAAGGACCATCGCTGTCAAAACCGTCCACATCAATAAAACTGTAAGGGATCTCCGCCAGTGTGAGCATCACTTCACTGATGGCCGATCCCCAGCCCGGTACCCCATAGACCTTAATCATGCTGCAACCCCCAACGTTAAAACCCTAAGTGTAGAGCAGCATTCGGCAACCTATGCAGACATGATTATTACTTTCATAATAACAATGGTCGAATACCGGGAGAGAATAAGCAATGCATTCCAGTATGTTTGAATACATGAACATTTTTGTACAGGTTGTTGAGCAAGGTGGATTTGCCAGAGCCGCAGATGTGTTACACCTGCACCGCCCTGCGGTGACCAAAGCTATCCAACATCTTGAAGACGATCTGGGGTCAAAGTTGCTTAACCGCACGACTCGTAAAGTGAGTCTGACAGAAGAAGGTGATGCCTTTTACCAACGCACAAAAATCCTGCTCAGTGACGTTGATGACATCATGGCTTCTTTTTCACCTGCCCGCCCGCCGCGCGGAAAACTCAGGGTTAATGCACCTCTGTCGCTGGCGCACTCCGTGTTAGTTCCTGCGCTGAAAGATTTCCAGTCGCGATATCCTGACATCGAGATGGTACTCACCTCCACCGACCGTAGAATCGATATGCTTGCCGAAGGCATCGACTGCATGATCCGTATTGGCGAGCTACAAGACTCTTCCCTGATATCCAGGCGACTCGGTGAAGTAAAGATGGTGACCTGTGCGTCACCGGATTATTTGCAACAACATGGCGTACCGCAGACGCCAGAGGATTTATCCCGACACCAGGCGCTTAACTTTTTCAGCGAGCGTCACCGCGAAGCGCTGGAGTGGACCTTCGTCAATAAAGGTAAAACCGAATCGTTCACCCCCGCAGGGCGGATAAGCGTTGATAACTCCGATATTCTGTTGACCGGCTGCTTATCTGGACTCGGCATTATACGTGGCGTTCATGCTGTCCTTGCGCCCTATCTTCAGTCAGGCCAGCTTGTTGAGGTGCTGGCCGATTATACCGGAGAATCAAAACCAGTTTCGGTGCTTTACCCGGACAGACGTCATCTCGCCCCTCGGGTTCGGGTATTCATTGACTGGTTATGCGAACTTTTTAGCCAACAAAAACCGCGGCTTCAGGGATTATTACAAAATAAGTAATAGTGAAGTTCCGCAACAACGGTTTTTCACTCTCATCTGAGTCGTTAAATTGTGCAGACCCAATACAGAACAATTTACTGAGGTCTGCTATGTCTAAGGTCGTAGTTTTTAATCAAATTGGTGGCGCTGAAGTCCTGAAGATTCAGGAGATGCAGGTTCCCGCGCCTGATGCAAATGAGGTTCAGATCCGCGTGCGGGCTATTGGTATCAACCGTGCGGAAGTTATGTACCGCACCGGACAGTATATTTACCAACCTAATTTCCCGGCGCGACTGGGTTATGAAGCTGCCGGAGTCATTGAATCAGTGGGAGACAACGTACGTGAGTTTGCACCTGGCGATTACGTTAGCGTCATCCCGGCATTCAGCTTTCATCAATATGGAATGTATGGTGAAGTCGTTAATGCCCCCGCTCACGCGGTCGTAAAGCATCCACAAAACCTGAGCTTTACCGAGGCTGCTGCCAACTGGATGATGTATGTGACCGCTTTCGGTGCGCTGGTTGAATATGCGGATATTAAGCCCGGTGATAACGTGCTGATCAATGCTGCTTCCAGCAGCGTCGGACTGGCGGCAATTCAGATTGCTAACATGCGGGGAGCAAAACCGATTGCGATGACACGGACCAGTGAGAAACGTGATCAGTTGCTGCAACTGGGCGCGGCAGAGGTTATTGCAAGCCAGGAGCAGGATCTGGTGGCCGAGATTCAGCGGATTACTGAGGGTAAAGGAACCCGCGTGGTGTTCGATCCGGTCGGTGGCCCAGCGGTGGCAAAAATTGCCCAAGTGATGCCAGCCGGTGGGCTCTTTTTCCAGTATGGTTCGCTTGATTCACGTGACCTTTCTATCCCGGTCATTGAGATACTCGGTCGCCATCTGACCTTCCGCGGCTATGAAATTTTCGAAATCACCACGGACGCAGAAAAACTTGCGCGGGCGAAACGGTTTATCTTTGAAGGATTGCAGTCTGGCCAGCTCAAACCGCTGATTGATAAAACCTTTGCCTTTGATGATATCGTCGAAGCACATCAATACATGGAAGCCAACGGCCAGGTAGGCAAAATCGTCGTCACTCTGTAACCTCTGTGCGGCACAGCCTTGTGCCGCAATGTGTCTCAAAGCACTTTCGACAAAAACTGCTGAGTGCGCGTGTGGCGTGGATGATTCAGCACCTGCTCGCTGCTGCCCTGCTCGATGATTTTGCCATCGACCATAAACACCACCTGATCCGCCACTTCCCGGGCGAAGCCAATCTCATGCGTTACCACAACCAGCGTGGTTCCCGACTTCGCCAGCGCTTTAATGACATCCAGTACTTCACCGACCAGTTCAGGATCCAGTGCAGATGTAGGCTCATCAAACAGCATGACGCGCGGATTTAACGCCAGCGCACGGGCAATAGCGATACGCTGCTGCTGACCTCCGGATAAGTGGCGCGACCAGGCATCGGCTTTATTCCGTAACCCTACCGCATCAAGCAGAGTTAATGCCCGCTCGGTGGCGGTTTTACGCGTTGCCAGTCCGTGCGCAATGGGCGCTTCAATCAGATTCTCCAGAACCGTTAAGTGCGGGAACAGATTAAAGTTCTGGAACACATAGCCGACGTTAACACGCTGGCGCAAAATTTCCGCCTCTTTCAGCTCATATAGCTTGTCTCCCTGCCGACGATAGCCAATGTAATCGCCATCGATTTGAATAAACCCCTCATCGACGCGTTCCAGATGGTTGATGGTCCGCAAGAGTGTGGATTTCCCTGAACCGGACGGGCCAAGAATAACCGTTACCGTACCGGGAGGGATCTCCAGCGACACATTATCTAGCGCTTTGTGGCGACCAAAGTATTTGCTAACGCCGGTAATAGAAATATGGCCTTCAGGCGAGCGGGACATGGACGGCCTCCTGCTGTGGACGTTGACGACTGCGTTTTTCTGCACGACTCACCCGGGCTGTGTTGATCGCTGAACGTCGTTCGCTGCGTGCCAACGCACGTTCAACCAGGTGCTGAATTAACGACAGGACGCTGGTGATCACCAGATACCACACCGCACCCACCATCAGCAGCGGGATCACTTCCTGCGTGCGGTTATATATCATCTGGATGGTGTAGAACAGCTCCGGCATTGCCAGCACATATACCATCGCCGTCCCTTTCGCCAGGCTGATGATTTCATTGAATCCAGCAGGCAAAATGGTGCGCAGCGCCTGCGGCAGAATAATCCGCAGCGTACGTCGCCCTGCTGGTAAGCCCAGTGCTGCCGCTGCCTCGTACTGACCGTGATCGACCCCTAAAAATCCACCCCGAATAATTTCAGCGGTATAGGCGCTTTGCACCAGCGTCAGGCCAACCACCGCAGTGGAAAACTGACCGAGTACATTGATGGTCTCAAAACTTCCCCACTGAATGGGAGTGAACGGAATACCAATCGTCAACGTGTCGTACAGATAGGAGAAGTTGTACAAAACGATCAGCACCACAATCAGCGGTAACGAACGAAACAGCCAGATGTACCCCCATGCCAGACCGTTCAACAGCCAGGAAGATGAAAGCCGTGCCAACGCCAGCAGACCGCCGATGACAATACTCAACAGCGTCCCGATCAGCGTCAGTAACAGCGTTTGCCCGAGGCCGGACAAGATAACCGGATCAAAGAACCAGCGGGCAAACACGCTCCATTCCCAGCGCGGATTAAACGCCACGGACTGAAGAATTACCGCAAGGGCAAATAAGGCAATGACCGCGCCTACGGTACGCATGGGATAACGTGCCGGTACGACTCTAATGCTATCTGTCGTTTTCATTTTCTCTCCTCAGGCGATTCTGGCCTGACCGGCAATAGTCAGCAGTTTGGTAAAGCGCAGTCGTCCATCAAACGGCGGCAGGCTGTACTCTTCGGGATCGCGCGTCGTATCAAATTGCGGATCGTAGCCCTGGCTTAAATAAAGTCTGACGGCCTCCGGCTGGCGAAATCCCGTGGTCAGATAAATCCGGCTGTAGCCTGCGAGCAGCGCTCTACGTTCCAGTTCCTGCACCACCCGCGCCGCCAGCCCCTGCTGACGCAGGCTGCTTTTTGTCCAGATACGCTTAATCTCGGCGGTGTCCTTGTCGTAAGGTTTGTAAGCCCCGGTGGCGATAATTTCGCCGCGGCGCTCCAGTACCACAAAAAGTCCCTGCGGCGCCAGATACCATTCGGTCAGTTCCACTTCAGCGTCGCGAGAAAAGTAATCGCCATAGCGGGCGGCATATTCACCGAACAGACCGTTCAAAATGGGCTGCAGCTCGCTGGCTTCCGGTGAGAGCACGCGAAATTGATCGCTCACGATGACCTCCTTAGTCGCCTAAACCGGCCGGGTTGATTTCAGATTGTGGAATGCGTTCCACCCCTTCTCCCCAGCGATTCAGCACCTTGTCATAGTCGCCGTTGCCAATCACGCCGTTGAGGGCGGTTTGTACCGGCAGAACCAGGCCGCTGTCTTTTTTCAGCGTCACAGCGATATGTGCCGCTTTTGGCCAACCGCCATCAACGCTACCCACTAATTGCGTTTTACCGTTGAGTGCAGCTTTCCACGCGCCGATTACATTAGGACCGAAGTAGGCATCGGCGCGGCCCGACTG